>NZ_JBTHHU010000022.1:0-121363 GCF_059089585.1 Streptomyces sp. SX-6
CTAAGGGGGGTAACCCCAGGAAACACACCGGGGGATCCCGGGCCCGCGGGCCCGGGGGCCCGGGGGCTTCGCCCCCGGAGGAAACGGTGAAAGGGCGGGGCCGGGGCGAACCTCACACCGACCGCAACAACACCACCGGCCGCTCCACACAGTCAGCTACAAACCGCAGGAATCCCCCCGCCGTCCCCCCATCACACACCCGATGGTCGAACGTCAGCGACAACTGCACCACACTCCGCACCGCCAACTCCCCACCCCACACCCACGGTTTGGGGACGATCCGGCCCACCCCCAGCATCGCCGCCTCCGGGTGGTTGATGATCGGCGTGGAGCCGTCGACGCCGAAGACGCCGTAGTTGTTGAGGGTGAACGTGCCACCCGTCAGCTCCGCCGGGGTGAGCCGGCCCTCGCGGGCGGACTCCGTGAGGCGGGCGATCTCCGTCGACAGGCCGGCCACCGTGCGCGCGTGCGCGTCGCGCACGACGGGCACGACCAGCCCCCGCCCGGTCTGCGCGGCGAAGCCCAGATGCACGTGCGGCAACCGCACGATCTCCTGTGCCTCCGCATCGACCGTCGCGTTCAGCTCCGGGAACTCGGCGAGCGCCGCCGTACAGATCCGCGCGAGCAGCGCGAGCAACGAGACCTTCTCCCGCCCGGAGGCGTTCATCGCCTCCCGCGCGGCAAGCAGCTCCGTCGCATCCGCATCCACCCAGCACGTCGCATCGGGGATCTCACGCCGACTGCGGCTGAACTTCTCCGCGGCCGCCCCCAGCACCCCGCGCAGCGGCACACGCGTACCCTCCGGCGCCACCGGCGCGGACGCCTTCTCCACATCCGCCCGCATGATCAGCCCGTCCGGCCCGCTGCCCCGCACCTGCCGCAGGTCCACGCCGCGCTCCCGCGCGATGCGCCGTACGAGCGGGGATATCACCGCGACAGAGCCACCGGCAGCGGACACCGGAGGCGGCGGCGCCCCCACCCGCACCCGGGCCCGCCGCGCCGCAGGCGCCTGCGTGCCGTAGCCCACCAAAACGTTCCCCGAGCCCCCCGCAGCAGTCTCCGCGGAAGTTTCCGCGTCCGCCACCGTCAACAGCGGCGCGCCCACCGGCAGTTCCGCCCCCTCCTCCCCGAACCGCGCGGTGACCACACCCCCGTACGGGCACGGCACATCCACCATCGCCTTCGCCGTCTCCACCTCCACCACCGGCTGGTCGACGGCGACCACATCCCCCACGGACACCAGCCACCGCACCACCGTGGCCTCCGTGAGCCCTTCCCCCAGATCCGGCAGCGTGAATTCGCGTACGACAGCCATCAGCGCGCCCTCCACTCCGACTCCCACTGCAGCCGTGCGACCGCGTCCAACACCCGGTCCACGCCGGGCAGATGGTGCTTCTCCAGCATCGGCGGCGGATACGGGATGTCGAATCCCGTGACCCGCAGCACCGGCGCCTCCAGATGATGGAAGCAGCGTTCGCCGATCCGGGCAGCCAACTCCCCGCCCGGACCGCCGAATCCGGTCGCCTCGTGCACGACGACCGCGCGCCCGGTGCGCCGCACCGACGCGCAGACGGTCTCCTCGTCGAACGGCACCAGCGAGCGCAGGTCGACGACCTCCAGGTCCCAGCCCTCCGCCGCACCCGCCTCGGCGGCCTCGAGGCACACCGGCAGGGACGGCCCGTACGTCACCAGCGTCGCCGAGCTGCCCGGTCGCCGGACCACCGCCGTACCGATGCCCGGCACGGGCTCCGGGTGCTCGGGCGACCAGTCGGCCTTGGCCCAGTACAGCCGCTTCGGCTCCAGGAAGATCACCGGGTCGTCGGAGGCGATCGCGGCCCGCAGCAGCCCGTACGCGTCGGCGACGGTCGCCGGGGTGACCACGTGCAGCCCGGGGGTGGCGATGTAGAGCGCCTCGGAGGAGTCGCTGTGGTGCTCGACGCCGCCGATCCCGCCGCCGTACGGCACCCGTACGGTGATCGGCATCGGCACCGTGCCGCGCGTACGGTTGCGCATCCGCGAGACGTGGCTGATGAGCTGCTCGAGAGCCGGGTACGCGAAGGCGTCGAACTGCATCTCCACGACAGGCCGCAGCCCGTACATGGCCATGCCGACAGCCGTTCCGAGGATGCCCGCCTCGGCCAGCGGGGTGTCGGCGCAACGGTCCTCGCCGAACTCCTTGGCCAGCCCGTCCGTGACCCGGAAGACGCCGCCCAGCGTGCCGACGTCCTCGCCCAGCACGTGCACGGCAGGGTCGTCGGCCATGGCGTCGTGCAGCGCCCTGTTGAGGGCCTGCGCCATGCTGGCGGGCTTGCGCCCGACCGTAGTGGTGCTCATGCTTCCCCCTGGTCCGCGGCCGCCAGCTCGGCACGCAGCTGCTCCGCCTGCTCGCGCAGGCGGGCGGTCTGTTCGGCGTAGACGTGCGTGAAGAGGTCCATCGGGTCCAGGACGGGGTCCTGGTTCATCCGCTCGCGCAGATCGGCGGCGAGCCGCTCCGCGGCCTCCTGCTCCGCGCGGATGCCGTCCTCGTCGAGCAGCCCGCGGCGCGTCAACTCCCGTTCCAGCAAGCCCAACGGGTCGTGGGCGCGCCAGGCGGTGACCTCGGCGTCGCTGCGGTAGCGCTTGTCGTCGTCCGCGTTGGTGTGCGCCTCGACGCGGTAGGTCACGGCCTCCACCAGCGTGGGCCCGCCGCCGGACCGGGCCCGGTGCACGGCCTCGGCCAGCACCTCGTGCACGGCCGCCGCGTCGTTGCCGTCGACCAGCCGGCCGGGCATGCCGTAGCCGACCGCCTTGTGGGCGAGCGACGGCGCGGCCGTCTGCTTGGCCAGCGGGACGGAGATGGCGAAGCCGTTGTTCTGCACGAGGAAGACCACCGGGGCGTGCCAGACCGCGGCGAAGTTGAGCGCCTCGTGGAAGTCGCCCTCGCTGGTGCCGCCGTCGCCCACCATGGCGAGCGCGACCACGTCGTCGCCCTTGAGCTGCGCGGCGTGCGCGAGCCCGACCGCGTGCGGGAGCTGGGTGGCCAGCGGGGTGCACAGCGGGGCGACGCGGTGCTCGTGCGGGTCGTAGCCGGTGTGCCAGTCGCCGCGCAGCAGCGTGAGGGCCGCTACGGGGTCCATGCCGCGGGCCACGGCGGCGAGGGTGTCGCGGTAGCTGGGGAAGAGCCAGTCCCGCTCCTCCAGCACCAGCGCGGCGGCGACCTCGCACGCCTCCTGCCCGGTGGACGAGGGGTAGACCGCCAGCCTGCCCTGCCGGGTGAGCGCGGTGGCCTGCGTGTTGTAGCGCCGGCCGCGCACCAGGTGGCCGTACAGCAGCCGCAGCAGCGCCGGATCCAGCGCGTCCGCGGCATCCGTGCCCAGCAGCCGGTACGGCTCGGCGTCCGGCAGCAGCGGCGCGGGGTCGGTGCGGGGCTGCCAGGCGGGGGGCGGGATGGGCCGGTACGAGCCGGGCTGCTCCAGGACCGTCATTGCCAGCCACCTCCTTGTGAGGACGAGCTATGAGGACGAGCTTGACCGGAAAGCGCCCTGCGCTCTCCCTACCGATTGTTCGGTCGTCGACGCAGTTTGGCTACAGGCGGCCTCCGCCTGTGGACAAACGGCTCGCCGCACCGTGAGATATGGACAGCACGTCCATGAAGGGGAGGCATGGCGGTATGCCGGACGAACAGATGGCCAAAACCGGATGCAGAGCACCGGCACGGCCGCTCGACGAGATAGACCGCTCGATCCTGCACATGCTGCAGAGCGACGGACGCGCGTCCATCCGCTCCGTCGCGGAGCGGGTGCACGTGTCACGGGCCAATGCGTACGCGCGCATCAACCGCCTCATCGACGACGGGGTCATCCGCGGTTTCGGCGCGCGCATCGACCAGGAGCGGGCGGGTCAGGGCGCGTCCGCGTACATCACCCTGAAGATCGTCCAGAACTCCTGGCGCACGGTCCGCGAGAAGCTCCGGGAGCTGCCGGGAGCTGCCCATATCGCCCTGGTGAGCGGGGACTTCGACGTCCTGCTGCTCGTCCACACCAGGGACAACCGCGCCCTGCGCGAGCTGGTGCTGACCCGCATCCAGGCCATAGAGGAAGTGCTCAGCACGCGCACGCTGCTGGTCTTCGAGGAGCAGGACCTCGAGGAGAATCTCTAGCCCTGTCGATGCTGCGCGCGGAGCCCGGCGAAGGCCGTCTGGACCACCGCGTCCGCCACCTCGTGGCTCGTCGCCGCACCGCCCCGTTCCGGCCGGTACCACTCCACGATCGAGTTGACCATCCCGAACAGCAGCCGGGTGACGAGCCGTACGTCCACGTCCGCGCGGAGGTCGCCCTCGGCGACGGCCTCCTTCAGCAGGGCGGCGACCCGGTGGTCGAACTCGCGGCGCCGTTCCATGGCCCACCGCTCGGTGTCCGTGTTGCCCCGCACGCGCAGCAGCAGCGTCACATACGGCAGTTCGGCCATGAGCACCTCGACCTCGCGCCGGGTGACGTACTCGAGCCGCTCGACGGCCCGCCCCTCGCGGGCCCGCCTCTCCTCGAGCACGGCGAAGAGCCCGTCCAGCGCGCGGTTTATCGCCAGCCGCAGCAGCTCCTCCTTGCCCTTGACGTGGTGGTAGATCGAGGACTTGGAGATTCCGGCGGCCTTGGAGAGGTGCTCCATCGAGGTGCCGTCGTAGCCCCGCTCGTTGAACACCTCCACGGCGACCGCGAGCAGCGATTCGGGCGTGTAGGTGTCGCGCTTGGCCATGGTCATGATTGAAGCAGGCCCTCCTCGGCGGCCGCACGGCGGCGCAGTGACAGGGACGGTGCGTAGCGACCGCCCGGGTATTCGGACTCCATGGCGGCGAGGACGCGGCACACCCACGCGGCCCCCAGCTCCCGGCCCCATTCCAGCGGCCCGCACGGGTAGTTGACGCCCAGCCGCATGGCGGTGTCGATGTCCGCGGGGCTCGCGACGCCCCGGCCGACGGCGTCCTCCGCGAAGTCCACGAGCATCGCGACCGTCCTCGCGACGATCATGCCGGGGACGTCGTCGATCACGCTGACCCGCTTGCCGAGCGCCTGGAACAGGCCGGTGGCCGCCCGTACGTCCGCCGGGGAGGCGGTCGCGGAGGCGGCCAGGGCGACGCGGGCGCAGGTGCGGTAGTCGAGGGCCAGGTCGAAGCGGACGGCCGGCTCCGCGGCCATCGCCCCGTCGGCGAGCGCGAGCCGGGCCCCGCCGGGGAGCTCGAGGTACCCCGCGCCCCCGGGGCCGGGAGTACGGGACAGGCCGATCCCCGCCGCCTCGATCAGCTCCGGCAGGACGGCCGCCGGACCGGGCAGCGTCCCGCGCAGGACGACCTCGCCGGGCGCCTTGCACGGCTCCGCCGTGTGCGGCTCCGGCCGTACGGCGGCGGCGCCCACAGCGGAGTGGTCGTACCAGCCACGCCCGGACTTCCGCCCCAGCAGCCCGGCCTCCACCAGGCGGCGCTGGGCGAGGGAGGGCGTGAACTTCCGGTCGTGGCTGAACGCCTCGTAGACCGAACGGGTGACCGCCTCGTTCACGTCCTGGCCGATGAGGTCGGTCAGCTCGAAGGGTCCCATCGCGAAGCCGCCGCTCTCGCGCAGCACCGCGTCGATGGTGGCCGGATCGGCGCCGCGCTCCTCGAGGACGCGGAACGCCTCGGCGTAGAACGGCCGGGCGATGCGGTTGACGATGAACCCCGGGGTGTCCGCGCAGCGCACCGGCGTCTTGCCCCAGGCGGCGACGGTCGCCCGGGCGCGGTCGGCGGCGGCCGGACCGGTGGCGTGCCCGGCGACTACCTCCACCAGCGGCAGCAGCGGGGCGGGGTTGAAGAAGTGCAGCCCGACCGCCCGGCCGGGCACGCGCAGCGCACCGGCGACGGAGGTCACCGACAGGGACGAGGTGTTGGTCGCGAGCAGGCAGTCCTCGGCCACGACCGATTCCAGCTCCGCGAACAGCTTCTGCTTGACGTCGAGTTGCTCGACAATCGCCTCGATGACGAGGGCCGAACCGGCGAGCGCGGCGAGATCCGCCACCGCCTCCAGCCGGGACACGGCGGCGTCGCGGGCGCCGGCTTCGAGCCTGCCCTTGGCCACGAGGCGGCCGAGACGGGCCTCGATCGCCCGTACCGCCTCCCCGGCCCGCCCGGGCACGGCGTCGTACAGCCGCACCGGATGCCCCGCGGTCAGGGCGACCTGGGCGATGCCCTGGCCCATGGTGCCGCTGCCGACGACGGCGACGACGCGGTCCGGCCCGATAGCGAGCTCGATTGCCGGCTCGATTGCGGTCATGTCCGTGATCCTCCCCGATGAGTCGTGCACTGAAGTGCCGGGCCCCCTTGTCCCGACCGATCGTTCGGTTAATGTAGCTCCGGGACAGTTCCACCGCACGCATCCACATCCGCACCCAGCTCGCCGAGGAGTTGGTCAGACGTGACCGTCGGACTCACCATCGACACGTTGGCCGAGAAGCACACGGCCACTCTCGACAAGGCCCTCGAGACCATCCGCACCCGGGCCTACTGGTCCCCGTACCCCGAGCACCCGAAGCCGTACGGGGACCCCGCCGAGGGCCAGGCGGCCTTCGAGGCCCTCAAGGGCAAGCGCTTCGAGCTCGACCAGCCCGGCACGGACGGCTGGGCGGGCTCCGAGGTCTCCCCGTACGGGCCGGAGCTGGGCATCACCTACCCGCACCCCGACCTCGACGTCCTGCTCCCCGCCATGCGCGCCGGGATGCGGCAGTGGCGCGAGGCGGGCCCCCGGGCCCGCGCCCTGGTCTGTCTGGAGATCCTCGCCCGCATCAACGCGCGTACGCCCGAGTTCGCGCAGGCGGTCATGCACACCAGCGGGCAGGCGTTCATGATGGCCTTCCAGGCCGGCGGGCCGCACGCCCAGGACCGCGGCCTCGAGGCCGTCACGTACGCCTACGCCCACCAGAACGCCGTCGAGCTCGGCGCCTCCTGGAGCAAGCCGCAGGGCAAGCGCGAACCCCTCGAGCTGGCCAAGGAGTTCACCGCCGTGCCGCGCGGCATCGCGCTCGTCATCGGCTGCAACACCTTCCCCACCTGGAACGGCTACCCCGGCCTGTTCGCCTCCCTCGCCACCGGCAACGCCGTCCTGGTCAAGCCGCACCCGCGCGCGGTCCTCCCGCTCGCCCTCACGGTCCGCGCCGCCCGCGAGGTCCTGAGCGAGACGGGCTTCTCCCCCGACCTGGTCGCGCTGGCCGCCGAGCGGGACGGCGAGGGCATCGCCAAGACCCTGGCCGTACGGCCGGAGATCCGCATCATCGACTACACCGGCTCCACGGCGTTCGGCGACTGGCTGGAGGCCAACGCCCGCCAGGCGCAGGTCTACACGGAGAAGGCCGGCGTCAACACGGTCGTCATCGACTCGACGTCCGACTACAAGGGCATGCTGGGCAACCTGGCCTTCTCACTGTCCCTGTACAGCGGCCAGATGTGCACCACCCCGCAGAACCTGCTCATCCCGCGCGACGGCATCGCCACGGACGCCGGGCACAAGTCCTACGACGAGGTCACCGCCGACATCGCCACGGCGGTCGACAAGCTCCTCGGCGACGACGCCCGCGCCCACGCGCTGCTCGGCGCCATCGTCAACCCCCAGGTCCGCGAGCGCGTCGACGCGGCCCCCCGCTTCGGCGAAGTGGCCCTGGCCTCCCGCACGTTGACGAACCCCGACTTCCCCGGCGCCACGGTCCGCACCCCTGTGATCGTCAAGCTCGACGGTGCCAAGCCGGACGCCGAGGCGGCGTACTTCTCGGAGTGCTTCGGCCCGGTCTCCTTCGCGGTCGCCGTCGACTCGACGGAGGCGGCGGTGGAGTTGCTGCGGCGCACGGTGCGCGAGAAGGGCGCGATGACGGTCGGCGCGTACACCACCTCGGCCGAGGCCGAGCGCCTGATCGAGGACGCCTGCCTGGAGGAGTGCGCCCAGCTCTCCCTCAACCTCACCGGCGGTGTCTACGTCAACCAGACCGCCGCCTTCTCCGACTACCACGGCTCGGGCGGCAACCCGGCCGCGAACGCGGCCCTGTGCGACAGCGCCTTCGTCGCCAACCGCTTCCGGGCGATCGAGGTCCGCAGGCCGGTGTAGGGCTGCATCGCCGGTGGAACGCCGCGGGTCAGCCCGCCTGCCGCGGCGTTCCGGCGGCGACCCGGCGGCGGACCGCCCACGCCACCGCCGCGAGGGCGAACCCGTAGACGGACACCAGCCCGTGGCCGTTCTCCTGGGCGAACCACATCGCGAGACCCAGCACCGGGACACCGGCCGCCAGGGCGAGCTCCTTGGGGAGACGGGTGCGGGTGAGGAAGGCGAGGGCCAGGGTGGCGCCGAGGAAATAGGTGGCGCCGGAGCTGCCGGCGAAGTTGCGCGGGTCGGTGCCGGCGTCGCCGCCGAAACCGAGCAGGGAGTCGATCCGGCCGGGCAGCAGGATGCCGGCGAGGAAGAAGCCGAGGGTGAGCGTGCCGCCCCAGTACCACTGGGCGAGCGCGGCGACGGCGGCGAGGGTGACGAGGTTCCACAGGCCGCCGAAGAGGCCGCCGTTCTGCATGAACACCGAGGTGAACTCGCGCCACCACCCGGACCTGGCGGGGTCTGCGTCCAGCGCGTCCATGGCACCGGACCAGACGAGCTGCAACAGCACGCCCCCGACGGCGAGCCCGGTCAGGGCGACCGCCGCCCATGGGACCGGCCGCCCGCGCAGGGTGTCACGACCGACCACGCCGAGCCCGCAGTTGACCATCATCACCATCAGCGCGGCCGTGGTCACGTTGAAGACGATCGCCCCCATGCCTGCCTCCCCCCGGTTGCGGCGTTTCCCATTTCCAACGCCGTTGGAAAACCTGATGGCGCAAAGCTAGCACAGTTTTCGAACGGTGTTGGAAAACGTTGTACGGTGGGACGCATGAAGCTCACCAAGGAGCGCATCGTCGACGCGGGCATGGCCGTCTTCGCCGAGGTCGGCTACCAGAACCTGTCCATGCGCCAGGTCGCCGACCGCCTCGACACCCACGCCGGCAGCCTCTACTACCACGTGCGCGGCAAGGACGAGTTGCTCGCCCTGATGGCCGACCGGGTCTGCCGCCGGGCGTACGACGCCGGCACCGAAGCCCTGACCGCCCTCCCGCCCACCGCCGCCTGGCAGGACCGCATCGAGACCCAGGCCACCACCCTGCGCCTGAGCATCAAAGAGCACCCCGGCGGCGCCCAACTCCTCGCCGAGAGCCCCGGCATGCTCAGCACCGGCGCCCTCTCCCTGATGGAACGCCTGCTGCGCACCCTCCTCGACGCCGGCCTGCCCGCCGACCACTGCGGCATCGCCGCCGACACCCTGCTCAGCCACATCACCGGCTTCGTGCTCCAGGAGCAGAACCAGCCGACGACGCCACCGCCCGTCACCGCCGAGCTCCACGCCGAACTGGGCGAGCGGTTCCCCCTGGTCATGGGCCCGTTGATCCCACGCCTGAGCCAGGACGAGAAGTTCGCGCGGAGCGTCCGCCTGCTCTGCACCGGCTTCGCGGCGCTCTCCTGACCAGGCCCCGCCCGGCCGGCCTTGATCTCAACCGGACTTGAGGTCCTACGGTCCTGCCCATGACGACGACCCAGCACCTCTCCGCCTCGGAACCGGCCGCGTACTGGACCCGCATGGCCTACGAGTCCCTCATCGCCTTCACCCGGGCCCAGCAGGCCGAACACGGCTTCACCCAGCCCCAGTTCTGGCTGCTGCGCAACCTGTCGAAGAACGACATCTCGCCGGACGGCCACGGCATGACCGTCCCCGAACTCCAGCAGGCCATGGCCACCTACATCCGCCCCGAGGACGACCTGGAAGCCGAGGCGAAGGTCCTGCTGGAACGCGGCTGGCTCACGCGCGACGCCGAGGCACGGCTGTGGATCACGGAGGCGGGCGAGGACGCCCGCATGACCCTCAAGCAGCACGCCCCGGAGATCCGCGCCCGCATCCACGAGGGCATCGACGACGCGGACTACGTCACCACGCTGAAGGTGCTCCAGCAAATGATCCGCAACACCAACTAGCTCTCTCCGGGCCCACCCCAGTGGAACAACGCCATCGCCACACTCGTGGCGAGGTTGTAGCTGGACACCTGGGGCCGCATCGGCAACGACACCAGCCGGTCCGCCTTGGCCCTCACCTCCGGTGAAATCCCGTGCCGTTCCGACCCGAACGCGAGCAGGGCATCGTCCGGGATGGTGAGGGCCCGGATGTCCTCCCCTTCCGGGTCGAGCGCGAACAGCGGCCCGTCCGGCAGCTCGTCCACGGCCACCCGCTCCACGGCGGTGGCGTAGTGCAGCCCGGCCCCGGCCCGCACGGCGTTGGAGTGCCAAGGATCGATGTCCCCGGTGGTGATCACCCCACTGACCCCGAACCCGGCTGCCAGCCTGACCACCGCCCCGATGTTCCCGAGATTCCGAGGATTGTCCAGCACCACAACCGGGGCCTTCCGGCCCGCCCGCGCCAGCGCCTCGAGATTCGCCGCCCGCTCCGGCCGAACGGCCAGTGCCGCCACCCCTGTTGGATGCACCCTGGGCACCAGCTCCCGCAGCGTCCGCGCGTCCACCTCCACCAGAAGCCCGTCGAGGGTCCGCGTCAGGTCATCGGCCAGCTTGTCCGCGAGCGCCAGCGCCGCCGCCTTGTCACTGGTGACGGCAACCCCCACATCCGCGCCGAAGCGCAGCGCGTGCTTGAGCGCATGAAAGCCGTCGAGCAGCACCGCACCAGGGGCGAGCTCGCCCCACTGCCTGGTCACGTCCGTGGTCATGGTTTCAGCCTAACCACGCCACGATGACCTGTTCACACCTCGCCCGTGCATGCGCACCGGGCGTATACCTCCCCCCATGACTACCGCCAGAAGAATCGGTACGGGCGTGGCCACACTGACCATGACAGGCGCGCTTCTCATGGGCTCGGCCATGACCGCCGGCGCCGCCGAGCCGGTGTCGGTGGCCAAGGCGAAGTGTTCGTCCCCCTACGTGTGCTTCATCAAGAAAGACCGCGTGATCGGCCAGTTCAAGGACATCACGAAGCACTGGCAGCCCCTGCCGTCCAAGCCGAAGGCCCCGCTCACCGTGGTGAACGCCCGTGCCCACAACACAGCGGTCATCAGGTGGGTCGGCGGCTACACCACGTGCATCCCCCCGAAGGGAACCTTCGCCGTCTCGAGCGGCCAGCTCGACGCGGTGCGCATCACCAAATCGGCCAGTTGCTAGCCCACGCCTGAGCCGTGTCCCTTCCCGCGCCGCGGGTTGGGATACGTGTCCGGGATGCCGGTCACGGCCGTGAGCACGGTCTCCCGCGCGCGGAAATCCGCCTTGAGCAACTCGAAGTTGATCACGTCGACGCCCACTGTCGCCGGACTGTGGACGAGGATGACGTCCGTCGCCGCCTCGGCCAGGCCCGCCATCACCCTCTTCCAGCCTTCCCGTTCCTCCAACGGAAGCTGGGGCGTGCTCTCGACCACGGTCCGCGTCACCCTCCACGCACGGATCCTGGCGTACGCGGCCGCGTGGTCGGCCTGCCGCCGCAACTCGTGCTCCGTACCGCCGGACACGTAGACGGTGGCGAACGGAGGTCCGTGCCGGCAAGCTCGCCCATCCGTGTAGCAACACCCGTATGACAGCGTGGACATCGGCGCGCTCCTCCCCAGGACTGGCCTGACGCCAGCAGTGTGGCGCGCGTCGGGCGCGGTGGTGAGCGGTTCGTCGCGATGTCCCCCGATCCGGAATTCACAATGATGCGGCGATCTCTGTCCGGCAGGCGCGCACGCAGGTGCTTCGTGGGGCGGCATGGTGCTCGGGCGGGTTCGGGTCTCGTCTCGCGCCTCCGGCGCACAGCGGCGGGCTACGGGCGGGGGAGGGGGCGCGGCCGATGCCCGTTGCCGAGTGCGGGGGCGTGGTGGCTCCGGATGCCGAACGGCGAGTCGGGTACGGGTTTCCGCACCTCTGAGGGCAGTTTTCGGGCGGAAACCCGTACCCGACTCGCCAGTAACCCTCCACGGCGGCAACAGGAGCGAAACCTGGGGCTGTTGAGGCGTGACAAGCCCCCCCCCCACCCACCGCAGGAAGCCGCTTTTCGACGTGCACAACGACGATGCGCGCAGACGGCCAAGCACCCGCCACGTAAACCGCCCACCGTAGCCGCCCCCACCATCGGCGGATCCAGCACCGCTCACCTCACCAACGTGGCACGCCAGAACCGGTGGACGATCTCCCGGTACCCCGTGTGCGACGGGGCACGACCGACGTGCCGGAAGGCCCAGCTCCGTACGGCCTCGAAGTCCTCGTCCGCCGGGGACGACGCACCGCACGTCGTGCACTGCATCTCGTGGATGATCGCTGGTGCCTCGGGGGCAGTGTCCGGGCCGATCATCCAGTCCGCGTAGCGGATCACGGTATGCGTGCTCATTTACCCCACCATTCACCGGAGTTGGCTGCCTGACGGCCTCATTGACAGTAGGGACGGCGAGCGAGCCTCCTCAACGAACTTGCGACTGATTGCGGGATCTCACCCGAGAGCGTCGATTGCCGCCGTGATCAGAGCACGTGCCCGCGAACCGTGAACGGCCATGTTCGCCAGGGAAGTGAACGTCCTGATGTAGTCGGCGATCTCGCGGGGCTGGGTGATCCGAAGGTAGCCGGAGGTCAGCTCGACCGCGACTTCGGCCTCGTCGAACATGTAGAAGTCTTCAACTGGCAGGTGGGGACGGTCGCATCCCATGGGTATGACGCCGAGGCTGACGAACGGCCGGGCACTGACGGCAAGCAGATATCCGAGCTGACCCGCCAACGTTTCCGTGTCGCACACTGCGGCGCGCAGTGCGTACTCCTCGATCAGCAGTCCAAAGCGGTGCCGACCGGAGAACAGCATCCGTTGCCGCTCCATGCGAGCGTCGACAGCCTCTTCGACATCATCGATGGCGACGCGCTCACGCTGGATCGTACGAAGAACAGCGGCGGTGTACTCCCGGGTCTGCACCATCCCCGGCATGACTCGGCTTGCGTAGACCCGGAACAGACTTGTCCGTTGATAGAGGGCAGCAACGGACTCCTGCGCAGCTCGCAGCCCGTTGTGCTCCATCCGGCGCCACTCGGTGTACATCGACTGCACTGCGCGGGCGGCAGCGATCAAGTCAGGGATCTGGTCCTGGGCCTCGCAGGCGGTGCACCAGACCTTGATGTCGGCTTCGGAAGGGGCGGACTTTGCGCTCTGGATACGGCTGGTCTTGGCAGGGTGCCACCCACACCTGGCAGACAACTGGTCCCCTGTGAAGCCGGCGTCCTTGCGGATCTCGGCAAGGCGGTATGCGAGGGCCTTGCGTGCTTCAACAACGCTGGAGGACGGGGACAATGACATAGGTTGACTGCCGGGTGTGGTTACTCAGAGGGTGTACTGGTCGTGCGGGACAGCGCGCTCCCACACGGTCGCGAAGGCGGTGCTGACCATCTGTACCGTGCCCGCATCCTGGTTGAACTCGTGCCCGGCCCACTCACCGTCACCCGTGAACCAGTGGAAGAGGACCAGTCGGTCATCGATCAGCCAGAGATCGTTTCCGGGCAATGCGATGTCCGATGCAAGCCGACGCGGCAACCAGCGAACCTGTTCACCTGCCGCGAGGTTGTGCTGCTCGGTGATGGCGTGCTCCCACCGGATGTAGTCGGTGACCGGCTCCGAGACGATACGGGCGCGGCGCATGGCGACGCCCCGGCCCACAGTCTCTTTCACCAGGTCGAACCACACGCGGTACTCCTCGGGCAGTTCGGCGGAACGCCCCTCGCGCCAGGCAGCGAACACCGGGTCGTCCATGTAGGAGTCCCGCATTTCCAGGTGAGCTGCCGAGTGCTCAGCGCTCCTCAGCAGGGCGGTAAAGTCCGGCACGCTCTGCGTCATCGCACGCCTTCCTCAAGGTCGGGATCATCCGGACGGGGATGCGCACCACAGCCTCGTGGTCAGGCACCCCAGTGGGGTGGCCCGGCACCCACTCGGTTTCACTGATCTTGGCGTACATCTCCAGGTCAGGGATCCATCCCTGGATGACGATCTCGCGCTTATCCTCTTCGAGCCACACCGTGGGCGATCCGCCATTGGGCGTGTCCGGGTCTATGCCGACGAACTGTAGATCCATCGTGCCCTCCCGTGCCGAGCCGGTTGCGGGTTCTTGCGCCAGCCTTTCCCGTGCATTGTCGGGCCGTCAAGGGCGTCTGGAACACGGCGCATTCGGGTGGGCGTAGGTGCGTTGTCATCCCTGACGCACCCCCATCGCCCCACGATGGATGCTGTGGGCGTGCGGGGCCGCCGGACCCGTGTTTAGCTGGCGCAAAGTCCCATCACCAGCACCAGGAGTGACCATGGGCAACGCCGACGAGATCTCCCAGAAGGCCCAGCAGATCCGCGACAAGGCCCGGCAACTGGACGAGCGGGCCAAGCAGACCGAGGACCCTCGCGAACGCGAACGCCTTCAGGAGCGTGCCCGGCAGCTGCGGGAGCACGGCACCAGCAAGAGCAAGGCGGAGGGCACGCGGGGCCGGCCGAAGCCGATGTAACGGCTACCCCCGGATCCCCGCATCCGCACCCGCGGACGCGGCCACCGCATCGTCATCGCCCGCCCGCCGTTGCGCAGGCACCCCGCGGAAGCGGAAACCGTGCCGGAAACGGCCGTCGACCCACCGCAGGAAAGCCGTCGGCAGGAACACCGCGTCAGCGGCAAGCATCGCGAGCGAGAAGAACGGCAGACCCAGCACCACCGCGATGCCCACGTGCTCGACCATCATCACCACCAACAACGCGGTCTTCACCCGTGGGTTGATGAGCGTGAACGGGAACGCGACCTGCATCGCGACCGTCGCATAGCTCAGCAGCAGCACCATGACCCCGCTCGTGCCCAGCGCATGCGACAACGCGGGCCACGGGGAGAAGTAGTCCAGGTGCAGCGGGTAGTACAGGGCCGTGCCGTCCTGCCAGAGCGTGCCCTGGACCTTGTACCAGCCCGCGGTCGCGTAGATCAGGCAGACCTCGGCCATGATGACCAACAGCCCGGCGTTGTGCACCAGATGCGCCAGCATCCGCAGCACGGCCCGCGGTTCGCGGGGGGCGTAGCGCTCGGCGAGCCACCACAGCCCGTACACGGCCCACAGCCCCCACAGCGCAGTCGCCCATCCCAGGCCGGGCAGCGGGCCGTGCTCCGTCCACCGCATACGGGGGTCGGCGAGCAGCTGGGCCAGGACCAGGGCCACAGCGGCGCACAGCCACAGCGCCACGCCCACGCGATCAGGCCCCGTAAGCCGCCGTGCGCGCCTCGCGTCGAGGGACCAGACCTGGCCGCACCGCGTCAACACCAGGTACAGCGACATGAGATGGATGACGTTGTCGCCGCCGTCGCCGACGAACACGCTGCGGTTCTGCAGCGCCAGCACGGTGATCATGGAGAGGACGGACACGGCGCGCGTGTGCCAGCCGAGCATCAGCAGCAGCGCGGAGAGCATCGCGAGCGCGTAGACGGTCTCGAACCACCACGTGCTGTCGGACCACATCAGCACGGTGAAGGAGTGGTTGTCGGCGATGAGCTGCCGGGCCAGCGACCAGCTCCAGGGTCCGTCGGGCCCGTACAGCTCATGGCGGTTGGGCCACTCGCGCAGCAGGAAGAACAGCCAGGTGAAGGACAGGCCGATACGGACGACGGCCGCCTGGTACAGGCCGAGGGAGGACTCGGTGACGCGGGCGAGGCCCGCGGCGATGGACCGCTTCACCGGGCCGTCACCCCCGACAGGTCCGACAGGTCGGCGCTGGTGACCGGCCACCAGGACAGTTCCCGGTAGACGGGGTCACCGGCGGGCGGCTGGTCGCTCCAGGACGGCGGGCTGATCAGCTTGGTCACGGTGCGCAGCTGGAGCTGCTCGACGGGGCGGCCGTCGTGGGTGGCGCCGAGCCGGGAGAGGGCGATGCGGCGGATGTAGGCCTCGGAGAGGCGTCCGCGCAGGCCGGTGGGCTGCTCGTGCTCGTCGTGGGTGTTGGCGTAGAAGTCCCAGGCGCGGCGGAGTTCGTTCTGACGGGTGTGGCTGGGCAGCGGGTTGTGCAGGATGGCGGCGCCGTCCAGGGCGGAGAGGTTGACCCAGGAGGTCTGGGTGGTGCGGCCGTCGGGGCTGCGCAGCCGGGTACGGGCCTGGACGGCGATGTTCTGCTGGAGGGGGTTGGGGGCGAACAGCTTCCAGTTCTGCTCGAACTCGGGCAGGACGTAGTCGTTGATGGCGGAGGCGTGCTGCCTGCTGACCGTATTGGCGGGGGCGACGTGCAGGAACACCATCGCCAGGTGCACCGTGACCGCCACGGCCACGACGGCCGCCCCGCAGGCGACGACGAGGCGTGCGGGGCGGGAGAGTCCGGCCCAGCCCGGTTCGTCCCCGTCTCCGTCCCCGTGACCGTCGTCCGTCGCCGTCGTCATGTGCGCCCCGATTCCTGTGCGTGTCCGGTGGTCACCGGCGGGTGAGGGCCCGCGACCGCATCCCGAACCGTACCGACGCCGCCGCGGCTTGACACCTTCCGAGGACACGCACCACCATTGAACCGAACGATCGGTCGGTAGGGAGTAAGACCAGAGCCTCACCAGAGAGCGAGGGCGCGCGCATGACGACGACGCTGCCAGACGCGACACGCACCCCCCAAGCCGCATTCGACGCCGCCGTGGCCGCCGACGAGCGCATCGAGCCACGGGACTGGATGCCGGACGCGTATCGCGCCACGCTCGTACGGCAGATCGCACAGCACGCCCACTCCGAGATCATCGGCATGCAGCCGGAGGCCAACTGGATCACCCGGGCGCCCTCGCTGCGGCGCAAGGCGATCCTGATGGCCAAGGTGCAGGACGAGGCGGGCCACGGGCTCTACCTCTACAGCGCAGCCGAGACGCTGGGCACCGGGCGCGAGGAGATGCTCGACAAGCTGCACGCGGGCCGCCAGCGCTACTCGTCGATCTTCAACTACCCGACCCTCACCTGGGCCGACGTGGGCGCGATCGGCTGGCTCGTGGACGGTGCGGCGATCACCAACCAGGTCCCGCTGTGCCGGTGTTCGTACGGCCCGTACGCCCGGGCCATGGTCCGCATCTGCAAGGAGGAGTCGTTCCACCAGCGCCAGGGTTACGAGCTGCTGCTCACCCTGAGCCGGGGCACCGAGGCGCAGCACGCCATGGCGCAGGACGCGGTGAACCGCTGGTGGTGGCCGTCGCTGATGATGTTCGGCCCGCCGGACGACCAGTCGTCCCACTCGGCGCAGTCCATGGCCTGGAAGATCAAGCGGCACTCCAACGACGAGCTGCGCCAGCGCTTCGTGGACATCTGCGTGCCGCAGGCCGAGTCACTGGGCCTGGCCCTCCCCGACCCCGAGCTGCGCTGGAACGAGGAGCGCGGGCACCACGACTTCGGCCCCATCGACTGGGACGAGTTCAACGAAGTACTGCGCGGCAACGGCCCCTGCAACGAGGAGCGCCTCGCCCGCCGCCGCCTCGCCCACGAGGAGGGCGCCTGGGTGCGGGAAGCGGCGGCGGCGTACGCGAACAAGCATGAGGGAGACGCACGATGAGCGACTGGCCCCTGTGGGAAGTGTTCGTACGCAGCAGGCGCGGCCTGTCCCACACCCACGCGGGCAGCCTGCACGCGCCGGACGCGGAGATGGCGCTGCGCAACGCGCGCGACCTCTACACCCGCCGCTCCGAAGGCGTCTCGATCTGGGTGGTCCCCTCGGCCGAGATCACCGCTTCCTCCCCGGACGAGAAGGACCCGTTCTTCGAGCCCGCCGCCGACAAGCCCTACCGCCACCCCACCTTCTACGAGATCCCGGAAGGGGTGAAGCACCTGTGACGCCTGTGAGGACAGCCGCACTCGCACTCGGCGACGACGCCCTCGTGCTCTCCCACCGGCTGGGGGAGTGGGCCGGGAACGCCCCGGTCCTGGAGGAGGAGGTCGCGCTCGCCAACATCGCCCTGGACCTGCTGGGCCAGGCCCGCACCCTGCTGTCCCTGGCCGGGGACGAGGACGAGCTGGCCTTCCTCCGCGAGGAACGCGACTTCCGCAACGTCCAGCTCGTCGAGCAGCCCAACGGCGACTTCGCCCACACCATCACCCGGCAGCTGTTCTTCTCGACGTACCAGCACCTGCTCCACACCCAACTGGCATCCCGCTCCGGCCCGTTCGCCCCGCTCGCCGGGAAGGCGGTCAAGGAGACCGCGTACCACTGCGACCACGCCGAGCACTGGACGCTGCGCCTCGGCGACGGCACGGACGAGAGCCACGCGCGGATGCAGCGTGCCGTGGACGGCCTGTGGCGGTACACGGGCGAACTGTTCGAGCCGGTCGAGGGCGTGGACGCCGACTGGGAGACCCTGGACCGTGCCTGGCTGGACCGCGTCACCGCGACCCTCACCACCGCCGGCCTGACCGTGCCCGAACTGCCGCGCCACGGTGCCTGGACCGCGGGCGCCGGGCGGCAGGGCATCCACACCGAACCGTTCGGGCGGATGCTCGCGGAGATGCAGCATCTGCACCGCAGCCACCCGGGGGCGTCATGGTGACCGCCACGGAATCCGAACTCCGCGCCCTGGCCGGGTCCGTGCCCGACCCGGAACTGCCGGTGCTCACCCTCGCCGAGCTCGGCGTCGTACGCGACGTACGCGTCACCGGCCCCGGCCGCGTGGAGGTCGACCTGACCCCCACGTACACCGGCTGCCCGGCGATCGAGGCGATGGCGTCGGACATCGAACGCGTCCTGCACGAACACGGCGTCCCCGAGGTCGAGGTGCGCACCGTCCTCGCACCGGCGTGGTCGACGGACGACATCAGCGCCGAAGGCCGCCGCAAACTGGCCGAGTTCGGCATCGCCCCGCCGCGCCCGGGCGGATCGGCGTCCGGCCCCGTGGCCGTACAGCTCGGCATCCGTTGCCCCCACTGCGGCTCCACCGACACCACGCTCCTCAGCCGTTTCTCCTCCACCGCGTGCAAGGCACTGCGCCGGTGCGAGGCGTGCCGTGAACCGTTCGACCACTTCAAGGAGTTGTGAGATGGCAGCGGCCCACCACGGCGCCTTCCACCCCCTGCGGGTGGCGGCCGTCGAACCGCTCACCGACGACTCGGTCGCCGTGACCCTCGCCGTGCCGCCCCGCCTGCGCCCCGCCTTCCGGCACGCGCCGGGCCAGCACCTGGCGGTGCGCAGGACGGTCGACGGCACGGAGATACGCCGCACCTACTCGATCTGCGGCATCGCCCCCGGCCCGGAGGGGCCCGAGACCCTGCGGGTGGGGGTACGGCTGGTGGACGGCGGCGCGTTCTCGACGTACGCGCTCAAGGAACTGGCCGCCGGGGACACGGTGGAGGTGATGGCCCCCGCGGGCCGCTTCGTCCTCGAGCCGAGGCCCGGGCACTTCGCGGCCGTCGTCGGCGGCAGCGGCATCACACCGGTGCTGTGCATCGCGACGACGCTGCTCACCCGCGAGCCGAACGCCCGCTTCGCCCTCCTTCGCAGCGACCGCACCACGGCGTCGACGATGTTCCTCGACGAGGTCGCCGACCTCAAGGACCGTTTCCCCGACCGCTTCCAGCTCGTCCAGACCCTCTCCCGCGAGGAGCGCCAGGCCGGCCCGCGCTCCGGCCGGCTGGACGAGGAGCGCCTGTCCCGGCTGCTGCCCGCGCTGCTGCCGGTGGACGGCGTCGCGGGCTGGTATCTGTGCGGCCCGTACGGCCTGGTGGAGGGCGCACAGCGAGCACTGCGCGGGCTCGGGGTCGCCCCGGACCGGATCCACCAGGAGATCTTCCACGTCGCCACCGAACCGGCCGCCGCGCAACGCCCCGCCACGACCATCACCAGCAGCACGGTCACCGCACACCTCGACGGCCGCAGCGGCAACTGGCCGGTGCGGGAAGGCGAATCGCTGCTGGACGCGGTGCTGCGCAACCGGCCCGACGCGCCGTACGCCTGCAAGGGCGGCGTGTGCGGGACGTGCCGGGCGTTCCTGGTCTCGGGCGAGGTGCGGATGGACCGCAACTTCGCGCTGGAGCAGGAGGAGCTGGCCGCGGGGTACGTACTGGCCTGCCAGTCGCATCCGGCCACGGAGCGGGTGGAGCTGGACTTCGACCGCTGACCGGTCTATGACTCCTTCCTGACGGACCATCAGCTCGTCAGGAGGCTGCCATGGACTTCACCTTCACCGAGGAACAACTGGCCGCGGCCGAGGCCGCGCAGGGCGTCTTCTCCTCGACCGCCCCCGACGACGTGCCCAGCCCGGCGCTCGTCCACGGCCCGGTCGCGGGGGACCTGGACCGCGCGCTGTGGCAACGGCTCGCCGCCGCCGACCTGCTGAGCCTGACCGTGCCGCCCGAGCACGGCGGTTCGGGGCTCGGCCCCCTCGCCCTGTGCCTGGTGCTGCGTGAGGCCGGACGGGTCCTGGCCCGCGTCCCGCTGCTGGAGACGAGCGCGGCGGCCCTCGCCCTGCGCCCGTACGCCCCCCGGCTCCTGCCGGCCATCGGCCGCGGCGAGCTCGTCGTCACCGTCGCCGCCCACGGACGTACGGGCCACGGCCCGGCCGAACTGGCGGTCACCGCACGGCAGTCGGACTCAGGATCCTGGCTCCTCGAGGGCGAACTCACATCCATCCCCTGGGCCCACGGCGCGGACGTCGTCCTGCTCCCCGCCCACACCCCCGACGGCCGCACCGTACTCGCCCTCGTCCCCCGCGACCGCCCCGGCCTCGCGCTCGCCGACCAGGTCTCCACCACGGGCGAACTCCTCGCCGGGCTCCGGCTGGACTCCGTACACCTCACCGACGACGAGATCGTCACCGCCGACGGCGCATGGGAGCGGCTGCGCCTCCTCCTGGCCACCGGCACGTGCGCGCTCGCGCTGGGCCTGGGTACGGCGGTGTCCCGCATGACGGCCGAATACACCGCGAAACGCGAACAGTTCGGCCACCCCCTGGCCACGTTCCAGGCCGTCGCCATGCAGTCCGCGGACCGCTACATCGACCTGCTCGCGATGGAGGCCACCCTCTGGCAGGCGGCCTGGCGCCTCGAATCCGGCACGGAGGGGGACCTGCCGGTGGCCGCGGACGTGGCGGTCGCCAAGGTCTGGGCCTCCGAGGGCGTACGCCGCGTGGTCCAGACCGCCCACCACCTCCACGGCGGCTTCGGCGCCGACACCACCTACCCCCTGCACCGCTACCACGCGTGGGCGAAGCACCTCGAGCTCTCGCTCGGCCCGGCATCGGCCCACGAGGAGGCCCTGGGCGAGTTGCTATAGCCAGCCCGTCCGGCGTTTGAGGACAACCGCGCGAAGCGCGGTTTCGGGGCCCGGGGCGCAGCCCCGGAAGAAACGGTGAAAGGGCGGGCCAGGGGCTAGATCACCGCGCCCGGGCCACCACCGGCATCCACCACCGGCCGACCCAGCGCCGCCCACATCTGCATCCCGCCATCCACATTCACCGCATCCAGCCCCCGCTGCACCAGATACGACGTCACCTGCGCCGAGCGCCCGCCCGACCGGCAGATCACATGAATGCGACGCCCGTCGGCCGGCAACTCCCCGAACCGACCGACGAATTCACTCATCGGAATGTGCAGCGCACCCTCCGCATGCCCCGCTTCCCACTCGTCGTCCTCCCGCACGTCCAGCAGGAAGTCATCGGGCGCAAGAGCATCGATCCCCACTTCGGGGACACCGGAACCAAACCTCATGCCATCGACGCTACCCGACATAGGAGGCCAGCCGGGCCTCCCGCTCGGCGATCTGCGTCCGCAGCCCGTTCGCGATCTCGTCGAGCAGTCCGTCCGGATCCTCCGGGGCCATCCTGATCATCGAGCCGATCGCGGACGCCTCCAGCTCGACGACCAGCGCCGACAGCAGGTCCTTGCGTTCCGCGAGCCACTCCAGCCGCACGTACAGCTCCTCCGCACGGCTCGGCCGCCGCTGCGGCGGCACCGGTCCGGCCGCCCACTCCTCGGCGAGTTTCAGCAGCTGCGCCTCGTCCCCCGCGGCGTACGCGGCGTTGACCCGCACCATGAACGCCTCGCGCCGCTCCCGGTCGGCCCCATCCGCACCGAGATCAGGGTGCGCCTTGCGCACCAGCTCGCGGTAGGCCTTGCGGGCCCCGTCGCCCGGCCGTACCCGCTTCGGCGGCTGGACGGACTGCCCGGTGAGCATGGCCTGCGCCTCGGGCAGCAGGCCGTCCGAGTCCAGCCAGCCGCCCAGCAGTTCGTCCACGCCGGGCATGGGCTGCACCAGCGCCCGCGCCTCCTGCGCCCGCCGCGCGTCCTCGGGATCGCCCGTACGCGCCGCGACGGCTTCCGCGATCAGCGCGTCCAGTTCCTCGAGCCGCCCGTACAGCGGCCCGAGCCGCTGATGGTGCAGCCGCGAGAAGTTCTCGACCTCCACCCGGAAGGTCTCGACCGCGATCTCGAACTCGATCAGCGCCTGCTCGGCCGACCGTACGGCCTGCTCCAGCCGCTCGGTGCCCGCTTCTTCGGTTTCGGGATTCGTCACCGTGCCAGCGTACGGGTCACACGCCGACCGCTTCCTCCATCTCCTCTTCCGCCTCCTCCGCCTCTTCCCCGGAGGCCTCTCCCTCAACAGCCGGAACAACCGCACGCCGCGCCTCCGCGGCCCCCGCGGCGACGACGGCCACCACACCGGCCACCAGCCACAGAGCGAGAGATGTCACATGCCCGCCCAGCCCGGCGTGATCGAAGTAGACGAAGCTGCGCGTGCCCTCCACAAAGCCCGCGCCGTTCCAGAACGCGTGCAGCGAGGCGAAGAAGCCGTTCTGCAGCTCGGGCCGGAACACCCCGCCGGAACTGGTGAAGTTGAGCATCACGAACAGCACCATCACGCCGAGCGTCGTCCACCGCTTCAGGAAGGTGTGCAGTCCGGTGCCGAGCAGCAGTACGCCCGCCGTGTAGAGCCAGGACAGCCCCCACACGCCCCACAGCCCGTGGTCGACGAGGTGGAACACCGGCCCGGCCAGCGCCGCGCCGATCACGCTCACCACCAGCGAGGTGGCCGCCGCCAGCAGCGCCCGTATCCGCAGCGGCAGCGCCGCCCCCGCACCGCCGATCACCGCGACCGAGGCGTACGAGCCGATGCTCAGCGCGACGAGCAGGAAGAAGATGCCCTGCCCGGTCGGGTCGTGCTCCGAGGGCGGCACGACATCGGTCACCTTCAGCGGAGCGCCCTGGTGGGCGGCGACCGGAGTGAAGACCTTCTGCACGGCCGTCGCCGTGGTGTCGGACCCGGCCGAGGCGACCAGCAGCTCGGGCGCGTGCCGGTTCGGCACGTACGCGCCGAACACGTCCTGGTCCTTGAGCTGCCGCACCGCCTCGTCGCGGTCCGCGACCGTACGCACGACGAGCCGGTCGCCGCCCGCGGCGTCGGCGACCGTCTGCGCCAGCACCTTGGCGCTCGGCCCGGACCCGACGACCGCCACCGGCAGCCGGTGCGGCGAGGGCTGGGCGAACGCGCCCAGGTAGGCGAGACCCATGCCGACGCACATCAGCAGCGGGGTGAGCAGATGGGTCAGGACGTGACGCAGCGGGGGTCTCATCGCCGCTCCCTCCAAAATGGTTGGCTTATACAACTTTCACTTCAAGTTGTACTGTACAACCAAATCCGCCGAGAGGACCGAGGGGACCCCATGCCGGACCGCGACCGCTCCCACTCCCTGGAGACCATCCAGCGCGAACTGACCCGGTTCGCGCGCCGGGCGCGCGCCTCGGCAGGCCGGCTCCACCCGGAGCTCTCGCTCGTCTCCTACACGCTCCTCGCCCACCTCGAGGACCGGCGGGGCTGCCGCGCCACCGACCTCGCCGCGCACTACCTGCTCGACAAGTCGACGGTCAGCCGCCAGGTCGCCGCCCTGGAGCGCCTCGGCTTCGTCGAGCGCCGCCCCGACCCCAGTGACCAGCGCAACCACGTGCTTCATCTCACAGAACGCGGCACCGCGGTCCTCGCCCAGGTCACGGCCAGCCGCCGGTCCGCCTTCGAGGAGCGCGTGGCCGGCTGGGACCCGGACGACCTCGCCCGCTTCGCCGACTACCTGCTGCGCTACAACGCGGCACAGGACTGACCCTTGCCAGGGCCCTTGCCGGGCAAGGAAGTATGCATGTACAAGTAACCCATGACCAGCACGCCCGCCGCCCACCTCACCGACGCACAGCTGTGGACCCGCCTCCTCGCCCTCCACAGCCACGTCGAAGGCCGCCTCGCCACCGCCCTCCAGCGCCGCCACGGCCTGGGCCTGTCCGAGTACCGCGCCCTCGGCCACCTCTCGGAATCCTCCGACAGCGAACTGCGCATGCAGGAGCTCGCCGACAAACTCGGCCTCAACCAGAGCTCCGTGACCCGCCTCGTCGGCCGCCTCCACGCGGCCGACTTCACCTACCGGGACGTCTGCGCCGACGACAAGCGCGGCGTCTACACCGTCATCAAGGAAGAGGGCCGCACCCGCCACGCGGAGGCCCGCGCCACCTACGAGCAGACCCTCACCGCGGCCCTCGACGAGGCCGCCGAGGCCAACCCCGACATCGCCGCGGCCATCGCCGCCCTGCGCACCGCACTCCGCTGAACAACGCGAAACGGCCGCCATCGTGAATCACGATGACGACCGTTTCGTCTGGTGCGCGAGGGGGGAGTTGAACCCCCACGCCCTTGCGGGCACTGGAACCTGAATCCAGCGCGTCTGCCTATTCCGCCACCCGCGCATTGGGTGTTGCCTTCCGGCTCCCGCTCCTCTTCGGTGCGACCGCCTTCCGACATGCAGAACATTAGCACGGCACCGAGGGTGCCCTCACACGCGTTCCCGGCGGGACGGCGGGCGACGGGGACCCCTCCGGTTGCGGGACACTGGCTCTCGGGCGCCTCTACGATCCCTGGTAAGGGAGCGCGAAGGAGCCCGAAGGAGCCCGAGGCGACACTCGTCACTCCTGGCGCCGAAGGGGAACCAGCCGTTTTCCCGAGGCGTGGATACGATCAGTAAGCAGTATCAGGAACGGCACCGGGCATCACAGGCGTCACCTAGGGAAGGAGGTGCCCCGTGGGAGTACTGAAGCGCTTCGAGCAGCGACTCGAGGGTCTCGTGAACGGCACCTTTGCCAAGGTGTTCAAGTCCGAGGTGCAGCCCGTCGAGATCGCGGGAGCACTCCAGCGTGAGTGCGACAACAACGCCACCATCTGGAACCGCGACCGTACGGTCGTTCCCAACGACTTCATCGTCGAGCTGAGCACTCCGGACTTCGAGCGGCTCAGCCCGTACTCCGGCCAGCTCGGCGACGAGCTGTCCGGCATGGTCCGCGACTACGCACAGCAGCAGCGCTACACCTTCATGGGCACGATCAAGGTCCACCTGGAGAAGGCGGACGACCTCGACACCGGTCTGTACCGGGTGCGCAGCCGCACCCTCGCGGCCAGTGAGTCGCAGGGGTCGCAAGGCCACCAGCCGCCGGCGCCCCGCCAGACGGGCAGCGCCAGTGCCGTCACGCACGGCGGCGGCTGGTCCTCCCAGCCCACCGGGGCACCGCCCATGCCGTCGTCCCCCCCGCCCGGAACGGCCCGCTCCCTGCCCCGCACGGGCGGCCCGGGCGGACCGGGCGGCACGGGCGCCGGGGCCACCGTCCGGCGCTGGATCGAGATCAACGGCACCCGCCACCAGATCTCCCGGTCCACCCTGGTGCTGGGCCGCAGCACCGAGGCGGACGTACGGATCGACGACCCCGGCGTCTCGCGCAGGCACTGCGAGATCCGGGTCGGCACTCCGGCCACGATCCAGGACCTGGGATCGACCAACGGCATCGTCGTGGACGGGCAGCACACGACCCGCGCTACGCTCCGCGACGGCTCACGGATCGTCGTGGGCAGCACCACCATCGTTTACCGGCAAGCCGAAGGGTGAAGCGGGGCCAATGTCAGAGCTGACCCTCACGGTCATGCGGTTGGGTTTCCTCGCCGTACTGTGGCTGTTCGTCATCGTGGCCGTACAGGTCATCCGCAGCGACCTGTTCGGCACACGCGTGACCGCGCGCGGTGCCTCGCGCCGGGGCGGCGCCGAGGCGCGTACCCAGCGCCAGCAGCAGGTCACCCCGCCGCCGCAGCGCCAGCAGCAGCAGTCCGGCGGGCGCCGCGGCGAGAGCCGCCGGGACCGCGGGCGCCGCGGCGCGCCCACCAAGCTGGTGGTCTCCGAGGGTTCGCTCACCGGCACCACCGTGGCCCTGCAGGGGCAGACCATCACCCTGGGCCGCGCCCACGACTCGACGATCGTGCTGGATGACGACTACGCCTCCAGCCGGCATGCCAGGATCTATCCGGACCGCGACGGCCAGTGGATCGTCGAAGACCTCAGTTCGACCAACGGGACCTATCTCGACAGGACCCGGCTGACCACCCCGACCCCGATCCCGCTCGGCTCGCCGATCCGCATCGGCAAAACCGTCATCGAGCTGCGGAAGTAGTAGGACCATGACGACCGGAGGGTGGGCATCGAGGTGGGCAAGGGGCTGTACCCGGAGCCGACTGGCGAGGTGCGCATGAGTCTGTCACTGCGCTTCGCCGCCGGATCCCACAAGGGCATGATCCGGGAAGGCAACGAGGACTCCGGTTACGCCGGCCCCCGGTTGCTCGCCATCGCCGACGGCATGGGCGGCCAGGCCGCCGGTGAGGTCGCCAGCTCCGAGGTGATCTCCACCCTCGTGACGCTCGACGACGACGTCCCGGGCTCCGACCCCCTCACGTCCCTCGGCTCCGCCGTCCACCGGGCCAACGAGCAACTGCGCGCCATGGTCGAGGAGGACCCGCAGCTCGAGGGCATGGGCACCACGCTCACCGCCCTGCTGTGGACCGGCCAGCGGCTCGGTCTCGTCCACGTCGGCGACTCCCGCGCCTATCTGCTGCGCGACGGCGTCCTCACCCAGATCACCCAGGACCACACCTGGGTGCAGCGGCTGGTCGACGAGGGCCGGATCACCGAGGAAGAGGCCACCACGCACCCGCAGCGCTCGCTGCTGATGCGCGCCCTGGGCAGCGGCGACCACGTGGAACCCGACCTGTCGATCCGTGAGGTCCGGGCCGGGGACCGCTATCTCATCTGCTCCGACGGTCTTTCCGGGGTCGTCAGCCACCAGACGATGGAGGAGACGCTCGCCGCCTACCAGGGCCCGCACGAGACCGTACAGGCGCTGATCCAACTGGCGCTGCGCGGCGGCGGTCCCGACAACGTAACCGTCATCATCGCCGACGTCCTCGACATGGACGGCGGGGACACCCTCGCCGAACAGATCAGTGACACCCCCGTCGTGGTCGGCGCCGTGGCCGAGAACCAGTTCCAGCTGGGCGACGGCGGCGCCATGCAGACCCCCGCGGGCCGCGCCTCCGAGCTGGGCCGCACCCCGCAGGAGCCCGCGGGCGGCTTCGGCCCGCCCGGCAGCGGAGGCGGGAACGGTGCGCCGGAGGGCGGCTACGGCTCGTTCGTCGACGAGTACGACGAGGACCTCAGGCCGCCCCGGCGCGGCAAGTGGCTCAAGCGCTCGCTGATCACCGCCGTGGTGCTGGGCCTCATCGGCGGCGGCCTCTACGCCGGTTACCAGTGGACCCAGACCCAGTACTACGTGGGCACCAAGGACAACAACCACGTGGCCCTCTACCAGGGCATCAACCAGGACCTCGCCTGGGTCAGCCTGAACAAGCTCTACGAGGACCACCCCGAGATCGAACTCAAGTACCTCCCCGTCGACCAGCGCGGCCGGGTCGAGGACACGATCGCGGTCGGCAACCGGGACGACGCCCTGAAGAAGATCAAGGACTTGAGCACGCTGGCGGGCATCTGCAAGAAGAAGGAAGACATCGACAAGGCGGACAAGGCGAACAAGCAGCAGCGCGAGAGCCAGAAGCAGAACAAGCCCCTCGCCGCGACGAAGGGCCAGCCGCAGACCGCCACGCCGGCTCCCAACCCCGCCCCCACCCTGACCGACGACGAGCGGAAGCTGGCCGACCAGTGCAGCATCGCTCCGCAGTGAGGTTGTGAGGGGCACCACCAGCATGTCAGCCATCTCTTCCACCGCCACGATCAGTACGGCGAGCCAGCCGAGCCGGCGCAACACCGAGCTCCTCCTGCTCGGGTTCGCCGTGCTCCTCCCCTGCTTCGCGTACGCCAACGTGGGCCTCGCCCTCGACGGCAAGCTGCCCTCCGGCATGCTCGGCTACGGCATCGGCCTCGGGCTGCTGGCCGGCGTCGGCCACCTGGCGGTGCGCCGGTTCGCCCGGTACGCCGACCCCGTGCTGCTGCCGCTGGCCACCCTGCTCAACGGGCTCGGCCTGGTGATCATCTGGCGCCTGGACCAGTCGCCGAGGCTCCAGGCGTCCAAGAGCTTCGCCCCGGCCGCCACGAACCAGCTGCTGTTCTCGGCGCTCGGCATCGCGCTGTTCATCGGGGTGCTGTTCGTGCTGAAGGACCACCGGATCCTGCAGCGCTACACCTACATCTCGATGGCCGTCTCGCTGGCCCTGCTGATCGCGCCGATGTTCTTCCCCGCGGTCTACGGCGCGCGCATCTGGATCACGATCCCGGGGCTCGGGACGATCCAGCCCGGCGAGTTCGCCAAGATCATCCTGGCGGTGTTCTTCGCCGGCTACCTCATGGTCAAGCGCGACGCCCTGGCCCTGGCCAGCCGCCGCTTCATGGGCATGTACCTGCCGCGCGGCCGTGACCTCGGGCCGATCCTGGCCGTCTGGGCGGTGAGCATCCTCATCCTGGTCTTCGAGACCGACCTGGGCACCTCGCTGCTGTTCTTCGGCATGTTCGTGGTGATGCTCTACGTCGCGACCGAGCGCACCAGCTGGATCTTCTTCGGCCTGCTGATGTCCGCCGCGGGCGCGGTGGGCGTCGCCTCCTTCGAGTCCCATGTGCAGGCCCGTGTGGATGCCTGGCTGGATCCTTTCGCCGGCTGGGGCCAGTCCCAGGCCAGTGAGCAGATCGCCAAGGCCCTGATGACCTTCGGCTCCGGCGGTGTGTCCGGCTCGGGCTGGGGCCAGGGCAACTCCGACCTCATCGGCTTCGCCGCCAACTCCGACTTCATCCTCGCCACCGTCGGCGAGGAACTGGGCCTGGCGGGCGTGATGGCCCTGCTGCTCGTCTACGGGCTGGTGGTGGAGCGCGGTGTGCGCACCGCCCTCGCCGCCCGCGACCCGTTCGGCAAGCTGCTCGCGATCGGCCTGTCCGGCGCGTTCGCCATCCAGGTCTTCGTCGTCGCCGGCGGCGTCATGGGCCTGATCCCGCTGACCGGCATGACGATGCCCTTCATGGCCCAGGGCGGCTCGTCCGTCCTCGCCAACTGGGCACTGATCGCCATCCTCATCAGAATCAGCGACACCGCCCGCCGCCCCGCCCCGACTCCCACCCACCCCGACGCCGAGATGACCCAGGTGGTCCGACCGTGAACAAGCCCGTGCGCCGGATCGCGATCTTCTGTGGACTCCTCGTCCTCGCCCTGATGATCCGCGACAACTGGCTCCAGTTCGTCCAGGCCGACGAGCTCAAGAACAACAAGCACAACCTCCGCGTGGAGATCGCCCGTTACAGCCAGCCGCGCGGCAACATCATCGTCGACGGCCAGGCCATCACCGGCTCCACCGAGGTCAACGGCGTCACCTACAAGTACAAGCGGACCTACCAGAACGGCGAGATGTGGGCGCCGGTCACCGGCTACAGCTCGCAGGTCTTCGGCTCCAACCAGCTGGAGAAGCTGGAGGACAAGGTCCTCACCGGTGACGACGACCGGCTGTTCTTCAACCGGACGATCGACATGATCACCGGCAAGGGCAAGAAGGGCGGTGACGTGATCACCACCCTCAACGCCAAGGCGCAGGAGGCCGCGTTCAAGGGCCTCGGCGACAAGAAGGGCGCCGTCGCCGCCATAGACCCGCGCACCGGCAAGATCCTCGCGCTGGCCTCCACGCCCTCGTACGACCCCTCGAAGATCGCCGGGGCCAACGACGGCGACGCGTGGAAGAAGTTCGACAGCGACAAGAACAAGCCGATGCTCAACCGGGCGCTGCGCGAGACGTACCCGCCCGGCTCCACGTTCAAGGTGGTCACCGCCTCGGCCGCGCTGGAGAACGGGCTCTACAACAGCGTCGACGAGAAGACCAACTCGCCGAAGGGGTGGACGCTGCCGGACACCCGGAACGTGCCACTGACGAACGAGACCACGATGCCCTGCGACAACGTGTCGATAAGGGCGGCCCTCCAGTGGTCCTGCAACAGCGTCTTCGGCAAGATGAGCGCCGACCTCGGCAACGACAAGATGAAGTCCGAGGCCGAGAAGTTCGGCTTCAACAACAAGGACCTCGTCACGCCCGTCGGCGTCGCGGAGAGCGTCTTCCCCAAGGACAACCGTCCGCAGAACGCCATGGCCGGCATCGGCCAGGCCTCCAACCGCGCCACCCCGCTCCAGATGGCCATGGTCGCCTCCGCGATCGCCAACAACGGCAAGCTGATGGAGCCGTACATGGTCGACAAGCTGCGGGCGCCGAACCTCAACGTCATCGAGACGCACCAGCCGAAGCAGCTGAGCCAGCCGCTGTCCGCGGAGCACGCCCAGGCGCTGCAGAGCGCCATGGAGACGGTGGTCAACGAGGGAACCGGAACCGAGGCCAAGATCGACGATGTCAGCGGCGTCAAGGTCGGTGGCAAGACCGGTACGGCCCAGCACGGTGTGGACAACAGCGGCAACCCGTACGCGTGGTTCCTCTCCTACGCGATGACCGACAAGGGCTCCCCGGTCGCCGTCGCCGTCGTCATCGAGGGCTCGGACACCACGCGTGACGACATCGCGGGCGGCAAGCTCGCGGCCCCGATCGCCAAGAACGTGATGGAGGCCGTGCTCAAGAGCTCGAAGTGATCCCGGTCACGCTCTGGCGGTACCAGTCGCGTATCGGGTGACGTTCGCGTCCGGAACGCACACAGTGCGCCGGGTACCGTATGCGCGGACAGCACACCGCCGGACCCACGACCCGTGCGGTCGGAAAACGGAAGGGCTGGAGCTATGGAAGAGCCGCGTCGCCTCGGCGGCCGGTACGAGCTGGGCTCGGTGCTCGGCCGCGGTGGCATGGCCGAGGTGTACCTCGCCCACGACACCCGGCTCGGCCGCACCGTCGCCGTGAAGACGCTGCGGGTGGACCTCGCCCGCGACCCGTCCTTCCAGGCCCGGTTCCGCCGTGAGGCCCAGTCTGCGGCCTCGCTCAACCACCCGTCGATCGTCGCCGTCTACGACACCGGCGAGGACTACGTCGACGGCGTCTCGATCCCGTACATCGTCATGGAGTACGTGGACGGGTCCACCCTGCGCGAGCTGCTGCACTCCGGGCGCAAGCTGCTGCCCGAGCGGTCGCTGGAGATGACCACCGGCGTCCTGCAGGCGCTGGAGTACTCGCACCGCGCGGGCATCGTCCACCGGGACATCAAGCCCGCCAACGTCATGCTCACCCGGACCGGCCAGGTCAAGGTGATGGACTTCGGCATCGCCCGGGCCATGGGCGACGCCGGCATGACCATGACCCAGACCGCGGCCGTCATCGGCACCGCCCAGTACCTCTCCCCCGAGCAGGCCAAGGGCGAGCAGGTCGACGCGCGGTCCGACCTGTACTCCACGGGCTGTCTGCTCTACGAACTGCTCACCGTCCGGCCCCCGTTCGTGGGCGACTCCCCGGTGGCGGTGGCGTACCAGCACGTACGGGAGGAGCCGAACCCCCCGAGCGTCTTCGACCCCGAGATCAGGCCCGAGATCGACGCCATCGTGCTCAAGGCGCTGACCAAGGACCCGGACTACCGCTACCAGTCGGCCGACGAGATGCGCGCCGACATCGAGGCGGCCCTCGACGGCCGTCCGGTGGCCGCCACGGCCGCCATGGGCGCCGTCGGCTACGGCGGGGGCTACGGCGAGGACCAGCCGACCACCATGCTCCGCCCGCACGACCCGAACGCCGCGGGCCAGACCTCGATGCTGCCGCCCGTACGCGACGACGGGGGCTACGGCGGCGGCTACGACGACGGCGGGCACGGGCGCGGCGGCCGCAAGAGCAAGGTCTCCACGGTTCTGCTGGTGCTCGCGGGCATCCTCGTCCTCGTCGGCGCGATCTTCATCGGCAAGTCGCTGTTCAGCGAGAACGGCAGCAGCGGCGACATCGCGGTCCCGTCGCTGGTGGGCGAGACCCTGGACTCCGCCAAGAAGTCCGGCGAGAACATCGACCTGAAGGTGGTCCAGGGCAGCACCGCGAACTGCGACCAGGACAAGGGAAAGATCTGCGACCAGGATCCCAAGCCCGGGACCAAGGTGAAGAAGAACAGCGAGATCAAGGTCGTCGTCTCGGACGGCCCGGCCAAGATCGACGTGCCGAACGTCCGCGGCAAGCAGTACGACGACGCCAGGTCGAGGCTCGAGGACAAGGGCTTCGTCGTCAAGAAGGAGACCAAGGAGTCCACCGAGCAGGAGCCGAACACCGTCCTGGACCAGGACCCGTCCGACGGCTCCAAGGCCAACAAGGGCGACACCATCACGCTCACCGTGGCCATCGCGCAGAAGAAGACCACCCTGCCCTCCGTGGTCGGGCAGTCCTTCGACGCGGCCCAGAAGCAGCTGAGCGCCCTCGGCTTCTCGGTGAAGAAGAACCCCGTGGACTCGGACCAGCCGGCCAACCAGGTCGTCAACCAGAACCCCGGCGGTGACACCCTGGTCGCTCCGAGCACCGAGGTGACGCTGGACGTCTCCAAGGGCCCGCAGAAGACCACCGTGCCCGGTGTGATCGGCCAGAAGCTCAAGGACGCCCGCAAGACTCTCGCGGGCGCGGGGCTGAAGGTCGGGAACATCTCCGGGGGCCCGCAGGACGACAACGCGATGGTGATGACGTCCGACCCGGCCGCCGGCACCCAGGTCGACCGGAACACGCCCGTCAACCTCACCACCATCGCCGGCATCCCCGGTGACAACGGGAGCAACGGCAACGGCAACAACGGCCGCAGCGGAGGCAACGACGGCGGCTTCTTCGGCGGCATCATCGGCGGCCGCAAGGACTGACCGGTCATGACCAAAGGCCGGAACCCCCACGGGGGTTCCGGCCTTCGTCGTTCGTCAGCGCAGTTCCTTCGGCGGCGTCCGCTTGGAGTCCACCTTCTCCTGGCGCACCAGCTCCGCCCAGACGATGTAGCGGTAGTCGGAGGTGTAGACGGGCGTACAGGTCGTCAGAGTGAGGTAGCGGCCCGGACCGGCCTTCCCGGACTCCTTGGGGACGGGGTCCAGCACCCGGACGTTGTAGCGCGAGGTCTCCGGCAGCTCCGCGAAGACCTTGTAGACGTACCAGACGTCCCGCGTCTCGAAGACGACCGCGTCACCGGTCTTCACCTTGTCGATGTTGTGGAACTTCGCGCCGTGCCCGTCCCGGTGCGCGGCGAGCGTGAAGTTGCCCTGCTTGTCCCAGGGCATCCCCGCCTTGACGGGCTTGCGGTAGAAACCGGCCACGCCCTCGTTGAGGACGTCACTGCCGGTGCCGGGCTTGACCAGCACCTCGCCGTTCTTCATGGACGGTACGTGCAGGAAGCCGATGCCGTCCTTGGTGTCGAGCGCGCCCGGGCCCGCCTTGGCCCAGGTGTCGCGCACATGGTTGCCCTGCTTCTTCGCCTCGCGATCGGCGATGACGTTCGTCCACCACAGCGAGTAGACGACGAACAGCGCCATCAACACCCCGGCCGTGATCAGCAGTTCACCGATGACGCTGACGGTGGCGGCTATGCGCCCGCGCGTACGGTCGTGCCGCTGTGCCACCGCGTTCGTACCCCGTTCCAGTCCTGTGCCGCTTCACTCGACGAGCGCGTCCGGCTTGCCCTTGCTCCGCGGGCGCTCGTCCACCATCTTGCCCCACACGATCATCCGGTACGTACTGGTGAATTCGGGGGTACAGGTCGTCAGCGTGATGTACCGGCCCGGGCCGGAGAAGCCGGAGCCCTGGGGGACGGGCTTGATGACCGTGGTGTTCGCGGGGGACGTCTGGTCCAGCCGGCTCGTCATCTCGTAGGTGTAGAAGGCGCTCTTCGTCTCCACAACGATCTTGTCGCCGGGCTGCAGCCGGTTGACGTAGCGGAACGGTTCGCCGTGGGTGTTGCGATGGCCCGCCAGCGCGAAGTTGCCCTGCCTGTCCCAGGGCATCGCGGTCCTGAGCGGACCCTGGGAGTAGTGGCCGACCATGCCCTTGTCCAGGACCTTGTGCTTGCTCACGCCCTCCGCGATCGGGGCTTTCACGTCCAGCGCGGGGATGTAGAGGATCGCGAAGCCCTCGCCCGGGGAGAACGCGCCCGCGTCCCGGTCCTTGCCGTCGCCCTGGTCCCAGGCGTGCTGCAGGCTGCCGGCCGCGTGGCCCGCCTGCCGGTGGGCTATGACGTTCGTCCACCACAGCTGGTAGGCGACGAACAGCAGCATCACCACGCCGAGCGTGATGAACAGTTCGCCCACGCCCCGGCTCACAGCCACCCCGAGGCCGCTCCTGCGCGCCCGCCGGGCCGCCCTGCGCCGCTCCGCGCGCCCGGCCGTGGGCAGTGGCGGGGAGTACTCCTCGGGCGGCAGCGGCTGGGAGTACTCCTGCGGCGGAAGCGGCTGCGAGACGATGCGGGCGGTGATGCCGTAGGACTCGGGGCGGAGTCCGGTCACTCGCCGGCCTTGCCGACCACCGGGGCGAGCCCGGCCGACCGTTCCACCGCCCCCGTGTCGCCGCAGACGGCCAGCCAGTTGGCGAGCATCCGGTGCCCCCACTCGGTGAGCACGGACTCGGGATGGAACTGCACGCCCTCGACCGGGAGATCGCGATGGCGCAGTCCCATCACCAGGCCCGTCTCCGTGCGGGCCGTGATCTCGAGTTCGTCGGGCCAGCGCTTGTCCCGGTCGACCGCGAGCGAGTGGTAGCGCGTGGCGGTGAACGGCGACGGCAGGCCCTGGAAGACGCCCGTGCCCTCGTGCGTCACCGGCGAGGTCTTGCCGTGCAGCAGCTCGGGCGCCCGCCCGACGACGCCGCCGTACGCGACCGCCATCGACTGCATGCCCAGGCACACCCCGAAGACCGGCACCCCCGTGGACGCGCAGTGGCGCACCATGTCGACGCAGACACCGGCCTGTTCGGGCGCACCCGGGCCGGGGGAGAGCAGCACGCCGTCGAAGCCGTCCTGGGCGTGGGCCGGGGCCACCTCGTCGTTGCGCAGGACCTCGCACTCGGCGCCGAGCTGGTAGAGGTACTGGACGAGGTTGAAGACGAAGCTGTCGTAGTTGTCCACGACGAGAATGCGCGCACTCACCGCGTCACCGCCATACTGTCGTTGACCGTCACGTCGTTGAACGGCAGCAGCGGTTCCAGCCAGGGGAACACGTACTGGAAGAGCACGTAGACGGCCGCCAGCACGAGCACCAGCGAGATCAGCGCCTTCACCCATGCGTTGCCCGGCAGATGACGCCAGATCCAGACGTACATGCTGTCCCTACTTGCCGATCGGTGGGGGAATTCCAGCAACAGCCTAAGGGGCAGGGGCGTCCCGTGGGGCTCAGCCGCTCAAAGCCCCCGGCCTGCCCTCCCCCACGGGCTGCGTGGCCTCGAGGTGCCCCCAGACGATCAGCCGGTGGCTGTGGCCCCACTCCGGTTCGCAGGTCGTGAGCGTCAGATAGCGGCCGGGCCCGCGGTAGCCGGAGCCCTCGGGGACGGGCGCGACGACCCCGGTGTCGTCGGGCAGCGTCCGGTACGGCCTGCGGTCCACGCGGTACGTGAACCAGCTCGTCCCGTCCGTGAGCACCACGGCGTCGCCGGGGCGCAGGTCGGGGAGGTCCTTGAAGGGGTCGCCGTACGTGCGGCGGTGGCCGGCGACCGCGAAGTTGCCGGTCCCGCCCGGGCGCGCGGAGCGCTCGTAGTGGCCGAGCCCCTTCTTGAGCACCCCGGTGCCGGTGCCCTGGAGCACGGGCTTGGCCCAGCCGGCGCCGAGGCGGGGGATGTACATCACGGCGAAGGGGGCGCCGGAGCGGTACGGGCGCGCCGGGGGCGGCGCCTGCCGGCCCGGCGTGCGGGGGCCGGCGGACGGTGCGGCGGGGGCCTCGTCCCCGGGCTCGGGTGCGGGATCGGCCGTGGGATCGGCGCCGGGATCAGTGCCGGATACCGCTTCGGCTCCGGCGGCCGGGGTCCGGGCCTGGGCGGCCCACTGCTCGTGGAGCCGGTCGATCTCGCCGTCCATGGCCCGGTCGGCCCGGACCCCGGTCCAGTACAGGAGGTACGCCACGAAGAGGACGGTCAACGTGCCGACGGTGACGCACAGTTCGCTGAACGTCCGGACGACCAGTCGCATCCGCACCGGCCGCCACCCCCTCCCGGGTCACTCCACGGGCTTGGCGTAGTGGAGGTCAACTGTGCCCGAGTACCCCGGGAGAGTCACGGTGTCGTGCTGGTCGATTTTCCAGCCGAGGCCGTACGCGCTCACGTACTGGAGGTAGTTCCGGATCGCCGGGGAGGCGTCCAGGGCCTTGCGCAGCTCCCCGCGGTCGCCGACGGCCGTCACCTTGTACGGCGGGGAGTAGACCCGGCCCTGGAGGATGAGGGTGTTGCCCACACAGCGCACCGCGCTGGTGGAGATCAGCCGCTGGTCCATGATCTGGATGCCCTTGGCCCCGCCCTGCCACAGGGCGTTGACGACGGCCTGGAGGTCCTGCTGGTGGATGACGAGGTCGTTGGGCTGCGGCGGGGGGACGCCGGGGATCTTCGCCGTGGCGTTCGGCGGGGCGTCGGTGAGCGTGACGGTCAGGCCCTGGCCGGTGAGGTTCCGGGTGCCGACGGCCTGCGCTAGCTCGTCGAGCCGCTTGTCCTGTGCGGAGTTGGCGCCGGTGTCGCGCCGGGCGAGGCTGTCCACCTGGGTACGCAGGTTGGCGGCACCGGCCTCCAGGTCGCCGTTGGCCTTGCTGCGTTCCTGGATGAGGTCGGACAGGCGCAGCATGGAGGCGTCCGTACGGATGTTGGTGCCCTTGGCGGTGTTGAAGCTCATCCAGAAGATGAGGCCCGCGAGGGCGAAGACCGCGGCGGTCAACAGCCGTACCGGACGGAATCGCCGGGAAGGCTTGCTGGTGGAGTCGCTGGTGGAGTCGGCAGAATTGCTCAACGTACCCTTGTCCTCTCCGACGCCGCGGAAGCACTACGCTAACGGACGCCCGGGGGAAGGCAGTGTTCCCCGCCGGCCGGACAACAGCCCCTTGTAATCGCCAAGTAACCCCAGCGCGGTCACGCAGCGCATCGACAGGAGAGTTCCTCGTGCCGAAGTCACGGATCCGCAAGAAAGACGACTTCACCCCGCCGCCGGTCAAGCAGCAGAACATCAAGCTGAGCTCCGGGCGCGGCTGGGTGGCGCCGGTGATGCTGGCGATGTTCCTGATCGGGTTGGCCTGGATCGTCGTCTTCTATGTGACGAGCGGTGACATGCCGATCGAGGCCCTGCACAACTGGAACATCGTGGTCGGCTTCGGCTTCATCGCCGCGGGGTTCGTGGTCTCCACACAGTGGAAGTAGCCGGGTTATCCACACCTTCGTCCACAGTGGGGAAAAACTCAGAAGATCTGTGGATAACTTCCTGGCCGTTGACGCCGGTGTGACTGATCGGAAGCACTGTGCCTTCCGGGTCGCATCGGCGTCTCGCCGCAAAAGCGCTGGTCAGAGCGTTGCGCACGGGCATCGTTGGCACATCGCACCAGAACATGCACACGAATCGGTGGGTGTTGTGGACAACCTGTGCACCCACCGGTGTGAGTGACGGCCCGCACCCCGGCCCGTCAGCCGATCTGCAGCGTCCGCACGACGACCACCGCGACGATCGCCAGCAGCGCCGCACCGCAGGTGAGCCCCTGGACCAGGGTGCGCCGGGCGCGGGGCGCGTGCACCATCCCGAAGGCCACGAGCGAGCCCACGACCAGGCCGCCGATGTGGGCCTGCCAGGCGATGTTGTGCCAGGTGAAGGTGAAGATCAGGTTGAGCACGAGGAGCGCGACGACCGGGCGCATGTCGTACTTCAGCCGCCGCATCAGCACGGCCGTGGCACCCAGCAGCCCGAAGATCGCGCCGGAGGCGCCGAGCGAGGCGCTGTTCTGGGGCACGATGAGGTAGGTCAGCGCGCTGCCGCCCAGGCCGGCCAGCAGATAGAGCGCGAGATAGCGGGCGCGCCCGAAGGCGGCCTCCAGGGGCGGCCCCAGCCACCACAGCGAGAGCATGTTGAACCCGATGTGGGCCGGTGACTGGTGCAGGAAGACGGCCGTCAGCAGCCGGTACCACTGGCCCTCGGCTACGCCCTCCAGGGGCTCGCCGTAGGTGACGGACGCCTTGCCGAACAGCTCCAGCGCCTGGACCAGCCCGTCGCCGGCCGCCAGCACAGCGAGCCACACGGCGACATTGATCCCCAGCAGGACCTTGGTCACGAGATAGGGATCGCCCGGCCGGTGGCCGCCCGCGACCGTGCGCGGTGCGGTGTCCCGGGGGCGGGAACCCTCACCCGCGCCGCCGCCACTCACGCAGTCCGGGCACTGGAAGCCCACCGAGGCGCTGACCATGCATTCGGGGCAGATCGGCCGCTCGCAGCGCGTGCAGCGGATGCCCGTCTCCCTCTCGGGGTGCCGGTAGCAGCAGACGGCCTGGTCGTTCATGCTCTCCCTCGCCCCTGTCGTGGACCGGTGGCAACCCACGGCCCCCGCCCGTCATACGGACGGGCGGGGCCACGGGTTCCCGGGATGCGCCCGATACGCCCTATCAGGTGTCGCGGGTCTAGCCCTCGCGGGTCTCGATCACCACGGACTCGATGACGACGTCCTGGACCGGACGGTCGGTGCGCGGGTTGGTCTGGGCCTCCGCGATGGCGTCCACGACCTTCTTGCTGGCCTCGTTGCTGACCTCGCCGAAGATGGTGTGCTTGCCGGTCAGCCACGCGGTGGGGGACACGGTGATGAAGAACTGCGAACCGTTGGTGGCCGGACCGGCGTTGGCCATGGCCAGCAGGTACGGCTTGGTGAAGCCGAGGTCCGGGTGGAACTCGTCCTTGAACTCGTATCCGGGACCGCCGGTGCCGTTGCCCAGCGGGTCACCGCCCTGGATCATGAAGCCACTGATGACCCGGTGGAAGACCGTCCCGTCGTACAGCGGGTCCGTGGACTTCTTGCCGGTCGCCGGGTGGGTCCACTCCCGCTCGCCCTTGGCGAGCTCGACGAAGTTCCTGACCGTCGTGGGGGCGTGATTCGGCAGAAGCCGGATCTCGATGTCCCCTTGGTTGGTCTTGAGGGTGGCGTAGAGCTGCTCGGCCACGATCTGCCTTTCTGGTCTGTACTGACAGCGCCCCCGATCCTCGCACGGGCGCTGCCGGTCGGTTGTACGCCCGAAGTCCCGCGCGCGGGCGGGTGGACGTGGCATGGTCGTGCGAAGCCCCCTTTGACCCGGATGCCCGCTCGCACATGCCGGACCACCCATGGGCAGGCATGATTCTTCACTGGGTGGAAAGGCGACAAACCATATGCCACCGATGAGGAGGTACTCGTGACCCGCAAGGACAGCGTGCGCGCCGCGACCAGCACCGCCAAGGACAGCGTGCGCCATGCCGCGGAAGTGGTGGCGCCCTACGCGGGCACGGCGCGCGAAACCGCCGTGCACTACGCGCACGAGGCCCGGACGCGGCTCGCGCCCAAGGTCGTCGAGGCGGCGCAGCAGGCCCGCTCCCAGTACGACAGCCATCTCCAGCCCCGCCTGGAACATGCCCGTGACGTCCTGCCGCCGAAGGTCTGCCAGGCCGCGGCGAAGGCCCGCTCCGCCGCCGGACCCGCGCGCGACGAGGCGGTCTCCCGGGGCACGGCGGCCCTCGCCGCGCTGCGCGGCGAGGTGTCGGCTGAGGAGATCGGCAGGCTCGTGAGGCGGCAGGACCGGCGGCGCAGGTGCGGGCGGCTGGTGAAGCGGCTCGCGGTGCTGGGCGTCCTCGCGGGCGGTGCGGTGGCCGCCTGGCAGTGGTGGCAGAAGCAGGCCAACCCCGACTGGCTCGTCGAACCGCCGGCCCCGACCGAGGTCTCCGACCGGCCGCCGCTGTCCTCCGTCGACGGCAGCGGTGACGCGACGGTCGACCCGGAGGTCCGGGCCAAGCAGGCGGAGGCCGAGGGCTACCCGGAGGACGAGGACGGCAACCGCCCCTGAGCGGCCAACTCCCTTGCGCACAACGGCTCCACGTACCGGCCGCCGGACGTGCGCACCGCCGCCAACGCAAAAATGCCCGCCGACCTAGCGTTTCCGCAGGTCAGCGGGCATTTCATCGGTGGAGCCTAGGGGAGTCGAACCCCTGACATCTGCCATGCAAAGACAGCGCTCTACCAACTGAGCTAAGGCCCCGTGCCACACCAGACTACCCGGTGCCGACGGTGTTCCCGACCAGGTATCGCCCGTACCCACCGCTCTCCGTAGGATGCAGCGCAAGATTCGCTGCCGCGAAGCGAAGGGGAGAGCGAGATGGACGCAGCACAGCAGGATGCCACCGCCCGCGCACGAGAGCTTCAGCGGAGCTGGTACGGGGAGCCGCTGGGGGCGCTCTTCCGCCGTCTCATCGACGATCTCGGCCTCAACCAGGCCCGTCTCGCGTCCGTCCTCGGCCTGTCGGCGCCCATGCTCTCGCAGCTGATGAGCGGTCAGCGCGCGAAGATCGGCAACCCGGCCGTGGTGCAGCGGGTCCAGGCGCTGCAGGAGCTCTCCGGACAGGTCGCGGACGGCACCGTCAGCGCCGCCGAGGCCGCGGAGCGCATGGAGGAGGTCAAGCGGACTTCCGGCGGCTCCGTCCTCAACTCCACGCAGACGACGGCCAGCAGCGGTGCTCCGACCGTCAAGCGGGTCGTCCGCGAGATCCAGTCGCTGCTGCGCTCGGTGGCCGGTGCCGGGGACATCATCGACGCCGCCGACACCCTCGCCCCCGTCCACCCCGAACTCGCCGAGTTCCTCCGCGTCTACGGCGCCGGGCGCACCGCGGAGGCCGTCGCGCACTACGAGGGGCACCAGAGCTGACACCGCCGGTGAGGGCGGGGCGGCGCGATGGGCGAGGTCTTCGCCGGGCGGTACGAGCTGGTCGACCCGATCGGGCGCGGCGGCGCGGGGGCGGTGTGGCGCACGTGGGACCTGCGGCGGCGCCGCTACGTGGCGGCCAAGGTGCTCCTGCAGAGCGACGCCCACACCCTGCTGCGGTTCGTCCGCGAGCAGGCCCTGCGCATCGACCATCCCCATGTGCTCGCGCCGCTGAGCTGGGCGGCGGACGACGACAAGGTGCTGTTCACCATGGACATGGTGCGCGGCGGTTCCGTCGCCCATCTCATCGGTGATTACGGCCCGTTGCCGCCGCGCTATGTGTGCGTGCTCCTCGACCAGTTGCTCTCGGGGCTCTCCGCGGTGCACCTGGAGGGCGTGGTGCACCGTGACATCAAGCCCGCCAATCTCCTTTTGGAAGCCACCGGAACGGGGCGCCCGCATTTGCGCCTCTCCGATTTCGGCGTGGCCATGCGCAAGGGGGAACCACGGCTCACGGAGAGCAACTATGTGATGGGAACGCCCGGTTACTTCGCGCCCGAGCAAATGGCGGGCGAGGAACCGGACTTCCCGGCCGACCTCTTCGCCGTCGGCCTTGTCGCGCTGTATCTGCTCACGGGACGGAAACCCGACGCGGAAGCACTCGTGCACCGATTCCTCGAGCAGGGCGTGCCGGGCCCGCCGGAAGAGGTCCCCGCGCCGCTGTGGGACGTCGTCGCGAATCTTCTGCAGCCCGACCCCGCCGTCCGGTTCCGTACGGCCACGGGGGTGCGCAAGGCGCTGGCTTCGGCCGTCGAGCTGCTGCCGGAGACGGGCGGGGACGGGGAACTGATCGAGGTCTTCGACCAGATCGGCCCGCTGCCGCCGGGATTCGGCCCCAGCGGCCCCGAAGGCCCGGACGGGCCGCACGGCCCCGAACCGGAACCGGTCGTGGAACAGGCCGCGGAACCGGCCGGGACGGCCTCCCCGGCGCCCTCGGCGGCCGTACTCCCGACGCCCGCCCCGCCGAGGCCCGCGTACGCGCCTGAAGGCCCCTCCCGGCCCACGCCCGTGGCACCGACCCTGCGGCTGCCCGCTGTCGCCCCCACGCCGCCCAGGAGGCCGGGACCGCCCGCACGGGTGGCCGTCCCGGTGCTCGTCCTGGCGCTGGTCTGTCTCGTGATCGGCATCTGGGCGCTCAGCGCCGGCTGAGCCGCACGTTCACCTTCGCAATCATTTTATTTGCAAACGCAAAAAGAACCGGGCCCCGGCCGCGTCTGGCGGCAGGGGCCCGGCCACAGGGCTCTTGTTCTCACACACCCGAACCTGCGGGCACGGAGTCGGTCGCCTCCGTCCACAGATCCTGCTCGGCGCGATCCGCCTGGATCTGGCGGTACACGAGGAGCCCGCCGATGGCGGCCAGTGCGACCAGGAGGAGCTTCTTCACCGCGCGACCTCGTCTTTCCTTGACGGTAAGGGGACTCTGGTGGCCGATGATACACACCGGCCGATACCGATCGGTGACCTGAGTCCGGACCTTTACCAGCGGGCGACCGCTCCCAACTCCCGCCGCAGAAAGCCGATCGGCCCGACCGGAGATTTCTCTCCGGCCGGGCCGATCGCGCCGGTGGGGCTAACAGGACTTGAACCTGTGGCCTCTTCCTTATCAGGGAAGCGCTCTAACCGTCTGAGCTATAGCCCCGCGCTGCACCGAAAGATTAGCGCACTCGGGCCCCAGTCCCAAAATCGCCCGCCGGAGCTACTCGTCCTCGGCGAGCGTCAGCTCCACCCCGCCCACGAAAGACGCGGAGAGGTTGTAGGCGAATGCCGCCAGAGTGGCCAGTGCGGTGGCGAGCACCACCTCGATCACCGCGATGACCGTGGTGAACATCAGCACCCGCGGCAGCGACAGGAACGACTGCAGATCGAAGCCGCCGCCCTCACCGGACGTGGCGTCGTTGACGGTGCTGCCGATGGCCGAGAAGACGCCCATGGCGTCCAGGACCAGCCACAGCACCGTGATCGCCACGATGGTGCAGACGCCCAGCGCGAGCGACAGCAGAAAGCTGACCTTCATCACCGACCACGGGTCGGCCTTGGCCACCCGCAGCCGGGCGGAGCGCGTACGCGGCCCCGCCGCGGCCATGGGCGCCGCGCTGTTCTTCGAAGGAGCCGAAGGAGACGAGGGAGCCGAAGCGGCCGAAGGGGCCCGCTTCGAAGCCCTGGAAGCCTTCGAAGCGGAGCCGGAAGCGGAACGCCCGGCCGGCGGCTCGTACGCCTTCGGCGGGTGGTACGGCTGTGGACCTCGAGTGTCCGTCATGGTTTCCCCCCTGCTCGCGATACCGGTGCCCCCGCCCCGGGATTCTGCCCGGTCATCGCCGGAGCCACGGGCGCCGCCCTGATCGGTTGCGGTACCCGCGGACCCCCGCCGCTTGGCACCCGTGGCTCGACTCACGACCTACTCCTCGGTGTCCTCGGACGGAGACTGGACGACGGCGGCCTGCTCGGTCCCCTCGCCCCCGGCCGACGCGTCCTCGTCGACCTCGCCGATCTCGTCGACCTCTTCGGCCTCGCGCCCGGCCTCCGCGTTGCGGGCGATGCCCACAACGGCATCGCGCTTGCCCAAGTTGATCAGCTGAACGCCCATGGTGTCACGGCCCGTTTCGCGAACTTCGCTGACCCGGGTACGGATCACGCCACCGCCGAGCGTGATGGCGAGGATCTCGTCGCTCTCCTCGACCACCAGCGCACCGACCAGCGAACCCCGGTCCTCGACGATCTTCGCCGCCTTGATGCCGAGGCCGCCACGGCCCTGGACGCGGTACTCGTCGACGTTCGTCCGCTTCGCGTACCCGCCGTCGGTGGCCGTGAAGACGAACGTGCCCGGACGGACGACGTTCATCGACAGCAGCTCGTCACCCTCGCGGAAGCTCATGCCCTTGACGCCCGACGTCGCACGGCCCATCGGGCGCAGCGAGTCGTCCGTGGCCGTGAACCGGATCGACTGCGCCTTCTTGCTGATCAGCAGCAGGTCGTCGTCGGCCGAGACCAGCTCGGCACCGATCAGTTCGTCCTCGCGGCCGTCCTCCGTCTCCCGGAGGTTGATCGCGATGACACCGCCGGAGCGCGGCGAGTCGTAATCCTTGAGCGAAGTCTTCTTCACCAGGCCGGACTTGGTGGCGAGCACCAGGTACGGGGCCGCCTCGTAGTCGCGGATCGCGAGGATCTGGGCGATCTTCTCGTCCGGCTGGAAGGCGAGGAGGTTGGCCACGTGCTGACCGCGTGCGTCCCGGCCGGCATCCGGCAGCTCGTACGCCTTCGCCCGGTAGACCCGGCCCTTGTTGGTGAAGAACAGCAGCCAGTGGTGCGTGGTGGAGACGAAGAAGTGGTCGACGATGTCGTCCTGCTTGAGCTTCGTGCCCCGCACGCCCTTGCCGCCGCGCTTCTGCGAGCGGTAGTCCTCGGTCTTGGTGCGCTTGACGTAGCCGCCGTTGGTGATCGTGACGACGATGTCCTCTTCGGCGATCAGGTCCTCGATGGACATGTCGCCCTCGAACGGCACCAGCTTGCTGCGCCGGTCCTCGCCGAACTTCTCGACGATCGCGGCGAGTTCGTCGCTGATGATCCCGCGCTGACGCTCGGGCGAGGCGAGGATCGCGTTGTACTCGTTGATCTTCGCCTGGAGTTCGTCGTGCTCCGCGGTGATCTTCTGGTGCTCCAGGGCCGCCAGGCGGCGCAGCTGCATCTCGAGGATCGCGTTCGCCTGGATCTCGTCGATCTGCAGCAGACCCATCAGGCCCGTGCGGGCCACGTCGACCGTGTCGCTGCGCCGGATCAGCGCGATGACCTCGTCGATGGCGTCCAGGGCCTTGAGCAGACCGCGCAGGATGTGGGCGCGCTCCTCGGCCTTGCGCAGCCGGAAGCGGGTGCGCCGGACGATGACCTCGACCTGGTGCGTGACCCAGTTGCGGATGAAGGCGTCCAGCGACAGGGTGCGCGGCACGCCGTCCACCAGCGCCAGCATGTTGGCGCCGAAGTTGGTCTGCAGATCGGTGTGCTTGTAGAGGTTGTTGAGGACGACCTTGGCGACCGCGTCCCGCTTGAGGACGATCACCAGGCGCTGGCCCGTGCGCGAGGAGGTCTCGTCACGGACGTCCGCGATGCCGCCGACCCTGCCGTCCTTGACCAGGTCGGCGATCTTCTGCGCGAGGTTGTCCGGGTTGACCTGGTACGGGAGTTCGGTGATCACCAGGCACTGGCGGTTCTGGATCTCCTCGACCGCGACCACCGCGCGCATGGTGATCGAGCCGCGGCCGGTGCGGTACGCCTCCTCGATGCCCTTGCGGCCCACCACGAGCGCGCCGGTCGGGAAGTCGGGGCCCTTGATGCGCTCGACGAGCGCGTCGAGCAGCTCCTCGGGGGTGGCCTCGGGGTTGGACAGGTACCACTGGGCGCCCTCGGCCACCTCGCGCAGGTTGTGCGGCGGGATGTTGGTCGCCATGCCGACCGCGATACCGGCGGAACCGTTCACCAACAGGTTGGGGATACGCGACGGCAGGACCGTCGGCTCCTGGTTGCGGCCGTCGTAGTTGTCCTGGAAGTCGACGGTGTCCTCGTCGATGTCCCGGACCATCTCCATCGACAGCGGCGCCATCTTGCACTCGGTGTACCGCATGGCGGCGGCCGGGTCGTTGCCCGGGGAGCCGAAGTTGCCGTTGGAGTCGACCAGCGGCATCCGCATCGCCCAGGGCTGGGCCAGGCGCACGAGCGCGTCGTAGATGGAGGCGTCGCCGTGCGGGTGGTACGTACCCATGACGTCACCGACGACACGGGCGCACTTGTAGAAGCCCTTCTCGGGCCGGTAGCCGCCGTCGTACATCGCGTACAGCACACGGCGGTGCACCGGCTTGAGGCCGTCCCGCACGTCGGGCAGCGCACGCGAGACGATCACGCTCATCGCGTAGTCGAGGTAGGAGCGCTGCATCTCCGTCTCGAGCCCGACGGGCTCGACACGCATGCCCACGCCCTCGATGGTGGCGGGCTGGCCTTCCGGCGTGGTGCCGTCCGGGGTCACGGGAGTATCGGGAGTGTTCTCGTCGGCCATTGTCGTTCAAAGTCCTTTCGCGGCGCGGCTGTTCGTACGGGCCGACTCAGATGTCGAGGAAGCGGACGTCCTTGGCGTTGCGCTGGATGAACGAGCGCCGTGCCTCGACGTCCTCGCCCATGAGCACCGAGAACAGGTCGTCCGCCTGGGCCGCGTCGTCCAGCGTGACCTGGCCGAGGACACGGTGGTCGATGTCCATGGTGGTGACGCGCAGCTCCTCGGCGTTCATCTCGCCGAGACCCTTGAAGCGCTGGACCGAGTCGTCCTTGATCCGCTTGCCGTTCTCCCGGCCCAGCTGGATCAGCGCATCGCGCTCGCGGTCGGAGTAGGCGTACTCGAAGTCGTCCTTGCCCCACTTGATCTTGTAGAGCGGCGGACGGGACAGGTACACGTGCCCGGCCTCGACCAGCGGCCGCATGAAGCGGAACAGGAAGGTCAGCAGCAGGGTGTTGATGTGCTGGCCGTCGACGTCGGCGTCCGCCATCAGGATGATCTTGTGGTAGCGCAGCTTCGAGATGTCGAAGTCCTCGTGCACACCGGTGCCGAAGGCCGAGATCAGCGCCTGGATCTCGGTGTTCTGCAGGATCTTGTCGACGCGCGCCTTCTCCACGTTCAGGATCTTGCCGCGGATCGGGAGGATCGCCTGGTACTCCGGGTTGCGGCCGGACTTGGCCGAGCCGCCGGCGGAGTCGCCCTCGACGATGAAGATCTCGCACTTGGTCGGGTCGTTCGACTGGCAGTCCGAGAGCTTGCCCGGCAGCGAGGCCGTCTCCAGCAGGCCCTTGCGGCGGGTGAGGTCACGCGCCTTGCGGGCCGCCACCCGGGCGGTGGCCGCCTGGATGGACTTGCGGATGATGTCCGCGGCCTCGTTCGGGTTGCAGTCCAGCCAGTCGGTGAGCTGCTCGTAGACGGCCTTCTGGACGAAGGTCTTCACCTCGGTGTTGCCGAGCTTGGTCTTGGTCTGGCCCTCGAACTGGGGCTCGCTCAGCTTGACCGAGATGATCGCGGTCAGACCCTCGCGGATGTCGTCACCCGTGAGGTTGTCGTCCTTCTCCCGCAGCAGCTTCTTGTCGCGCGCGTACTTGTTGATCAACGAGGTCAGCGCGGCGCGGAAGCCCTCCTCGTGCGTACCGCCCTCATGGGTGTGGATGATGTTGGCGAACGAGTACACACCCTCGCTGTACTGGGTGTTCCACTGCATCGCCACCTCGAGCGAGAGCATCCGCTCGGTGTCCTCGGCGTCGAAGGCGATCACCGTGGGGTGCACCATCTCGCCCTTGCGCGAGTTGAGGTAGCGGACGAAGTCCGAGATGCCGCCCTCGTAGTGGTAGCGGACGGAGAGCGGCTTGCCCTCCTCGTCCACATGGTCCGGACGCTCGTCGGTCAGCGCGATGGTCAGGCCCTTGTTGAGGAAGGCCATCTCCTGGAAGCGCCGGGAGAGCGTCTCGAAGGAGTACTCGGTGGTCTCGAAGATGTCGCCGTCGGCCCAGAAGGTGACCGAGGTGCCGGTCTCCTCGGTCGCCTCGTTCTTCTGCAGCGGTGCCGTGGGGACGCCCAGCTTGTAGTCCTGGGTCCAGCGGAAGCCGTCAGTCCTGACCTCGACGGCCACCCGCGTCGACAGCGCGTTGACCACCGAGACGCCGACGCCGTGCAGACCACCGGAGACGGCGTAGCCGCCACCGCCGAACTTGCCACCCGCGTGCAGCACGGTCAGCACGACCTCGACGGCCGGCTTCCCCTCGGAGGGGACGATGCCCACCGGGATGCCACGGCCGTTGTCCACCACGCGCACCCCGCCGTCCGGCAGGATCGTCACATCAATGGTGTCCGCGTGGCCCGCCAGGGCCTCGTCCACGGAGTTGTCGACGACCTCTTGCACCAGGTGGTGCAGGCCGCGCTCGCCTGTGGAGCCGATGTACATACCCGGCCGCTTGCGGACCGCGTCCAAGCCCTCCAGCACGGTGATCGCGCTGGCGTCGTACGACGTCTCACCGCCGGAGGCGGAAGGGGTGGTGTTCTCGTTGGGGTTGCCGGAATCGGCCACGAAGCGCCCTTTCTGGCACAGCACAGACCTTCCCCTGACTGCTGCGGGGAGTTGCCCCCGGCCGGCTGAACCCGGCGGGCAGGCAGGAGCGGCTGCGTCGTTCGACTAGTTCCGCGAATAGGCGGCGGATTGCCACCAGTCTACCGGTAGCGGTGACATGAATGGGGGTTTGGCGGCGTCTGAGTCCCCATGTGCCGCCCTGAACCGGCATCAGCCGACTCCCCATATGCGACCCCGGGCTCTGAGGGGCTCACAGCGGCACTCAGCGCTTCCGGCTGTCAACCACCCGCTACCGTGAGCGGAGTCTCAGCAAACCCGCCCGGCTCATCCGTATGTGTCGCCCGGCCCTGTGCTCCCCGGAGCACGCAGCGAGCCGTACCGCCGGCCGGGTCCGCCCGGGCCCAGCACCTTGATCATGCGCACCGCGCCCTGGCCCAGATCGGCGTTGAGCCGGGCCACCAACGTCGGTGCGAGCAACCGGAGTTGGGTCGCCCACGTCGTCGAGTCGCACTGGACCGTGAGCTCCCGGGCCTCTTCGTCGTACTTCTGCGGGACGCAGTGCAGCGCCACGTCCTGGCCCACCATCTGCGGCCAGCGCCCCATCACCCCGCCCACCGCGGCGGGCTTCTCCCAGCCCCGCTCGGTGATCAGCCGGCTGATGGCCGAGCCCAGCGGCAGCGGGTCGCGGCCGTCGGCCCGCGCGCCGGACCGCAGGCCGCCGCGCCGCGCCTGCTTCTTCTGCTGCACCGCGTTGCCGCGCGCCCGCGCCTGCTCCTTGGCGGCACGCAGCGCGACCCGGGCGAGGTCCACGCCGGTGGGCTCCGGCTTCCGCACGGGATCGGTCATGCGCGCTCCACCATGCCCTCCGTCACCGTGTACCGCGCACCGGCCAGGGCGCCCGGCACGTCCTCCGCCACCGCGGCCGTCACCAGCACCTGCTCGCCGGGGGCCACCAGCTCCGCCAGCCGCTCCCTGCGCCGGGCGTCGAGCTCGGCGAAGACGTCGTCGAGCACGAGCACCGGCTCGTTGCCCTCCGCGCGCAGCAGCTCGTACGAGGCCAGCCGCAGCGCCAGCGCGTACGACCAGGACTCGCCGTGGCTCGCGTACCCCTTGGCGGGCAGCCGGCCCAGGCGCAGCACGAGGTCGTCGCGGTGCGGGCCGACGAGCGTCACACCGCGCTCGATCTCCTGCTTGCGGGCCTCGCCGAGCGCGGCGAGCAGCACCTCGCAGAGCTCCTCGCGGCTTCGGACGCTCTCGGTGCCGAGCGGGCCCTTGTAATCGAACGCCACCGGGCCGCCGCCGGGCGCCAGCTGCTCGTACGCCTGGGCGGCGAGCGGCAGCAAGGTGGCGATCAGGTCGAGGCGGTGGGCCAGCAGCTCCGCACCGGCGCGGGCCAGGTGCTGGTCCCAGATGTCGAGGGTCGACATGTCCATCGAGCGCCCGCCGTGCCGGCGGGCCATGGCGGCGGACTTCAGCAGGGTGTTGCGCTGCTTGAGGACGCGCTCGTAGTCGGAGCGCACCCCGGCCAGCCGCGGGGCGCGCGCGGTGATCAGCTCGTCGAGGAAGCGGCGGCGCTCGCCGGGATCGCCCTTGACCAGGGCCAGGTCCTCGGGGGCGAACAGGACGGTGCGCACGATGCCGAGCACGTCACGGGGTCTGACCTGGGACGACCGGTTGATCCTGGCCCGGTTGGCGCGGCCCGGGTTGAGCTCCAGCTCGATCAGCTGCTGCCGCTCGCCCTGGACGACGGCCGCACGGACGACCGCCCGCTCCGCACCGAGGCGCACCAGGGGCGCGTCGGAGGAGACGCGGTGGCTGCCGAGGGTCGCCAGATAGCCGACGGCCTCGACGAGGTTCGTCTTGCCCTGGCCGTTGGCGCCCACGAAAGCCGTGACGCCCGGGTCGAGCGGGACCTCGACCCGGGCGTACGAGCGGAAGTCGGCCAGCGACAGATGCGAAACGTGCATGGTTGTGCGCCGACCTCCCCCGGCTCTGCTGGGTTACTTGCTCTCGACCGCGTGGCCGCCGAACTGGTTGCGCAGCGCGGCGATCATCTTCATCTGCGGGGAGTCGTCCTGACGGGACGCGAAGCGGGCGAAGAGGGACGCGGTGATCGCGGGGAGCGGCACGGCGTTGTCGATCGCGGCCTCGACCGTCCAGCGGCCCTCGCCGGAGTCGGCGGCGAAGCCGCGCAGCTTGTCGAGGTGCTCGTCCTCGTCGAGGGCGTTGACGGCCAGGTCGAGCAGCCAGGAGCGGATGACGGTGCCCTCCTGCCAGGAGCGGAAGACCTCGCGCACGTCAGTGACGGAGTCGACCTTCTCCAGCAGCTCCCAGCCCTCGGCGTAGGCCTGCATCATCGCGTACTCGATGCCGTTGTGGACCATCTTGGCGAAGTGGCCCGCACCGACCTTGCCCGCGTGCACGGAGCCGAAGTCGCCCTCGGGCTTGAGCGCGTCGAAGACCGGCTGGACCTTCGCCACGTTCTCGGCGTCGCCGCCGTACATCAGGGCGTAACCGTTCTCCAGGCCCCAGACACCGCCGGAGACGCCGCAGTCGACGAAGCCGATGCCCTTGGCGGCGAGCTCCCCGGCGTGCTTCTCGTCGTCCGTCCAGCGGGAGTTGCCGCCGTCGACGACGATGTCGCCCGGGGAGAGCAGCTCGGCGAGCTCGTCGATGGTCGACTGGGTCGCCGCGCCGGCGGGCACCATGACCCACACCACGCGCGGGCCCTGAAGGGAATCCACAAGCTCCTTGAGGCTGTGGACATCCGCCAGGTCCGGGTTGCGGTCGTATCCGATGACGGTGTGGCCTGCGCGGCGGATGCGCTCGCGCATGTTGCCGCCCATCTTGCCGAGACCGACGAGACCGAGCTCCATCGTTGATCCTCTATGCCGTAGTCGTTGCGGTATGTGCCCCGGTCCGAGCCTACGCCCGACGGTGTGTGCACACCTGTCGGGCGTCAGCGCTCAGACGTCGGCCTCGGCTCAGCGCCCAAGGCCTCAGCCCGACAGCCGCACCGGCATGATCAGGTACTTGTACGCCTCGTCCGCCTCCGCGTCCAGCGCGGGCTTACCGCTGAGCAGCGCGGGCTTGGTGGAGGTGGTGAAGGAGAGCTGGGCGACCGGGGAGTCGATCGCGGACAGACCCTCCAGCAGGAAGCCGGGGTTGAAGGCGATGGAGATGTCGTCGCCCTCGAGCTGGGCGTCGACCCTTTCCACAGCCTGTGCGTCGTCGCTGGAGCCGGCCTCGAGGATCAGCACGCCCTGCTCGAAGCTCAGCCGCACCGGGGTGTTGCGCTCGGCGACCAGGGCCACGCGCTTGACGGCCTCGACGAACGGGGCGGTCTCGATCACCGCGACCGAGTTGAACTCGGTCGGGAAGAGCGTGCGGTACTTCGGCAGGTCGCCCTCGAGCAGACGCGTCGTCGTACGGCGGCCGGAGCCCTCGAAACCGATCAGCCCCTCGCCCGCACCGGAGCCGGACAGAGCCAGCGCCACCGAGTCACCGCCGCTGAGCGACTTGGCGGTGTCCAGCAGCGTCTTGGCGGGCACCAGGGCGACCGCGGAGATGTCCGGGGTCTCGGGCTTCCACATGAACTCGCGGACGGCGAAGCGGTAGCGGTCGGTGGAGGCCAGGGTGACCGTGTCGCCCTCGATCTCGATCCGCACACCGGTGAGCACCGGGAGCGTGTCGTCACGGCCGGCGGCGATGGCGACCTGGGAGACGGCGGAAGCGAAGACCTCGCCCGGGACCGTGCCCGTGGCGGTCGGCATCTGGGGCAGGGCCGGGTATTCCTCCACAGGCAGGGTGTGGAGTGTGAATCGCGACGAGCCGCAGACGACCGTGACACGCACGCCGTCGGTGGAGATCTCCACAGGCCTGTTGGGGAGCGAGCGGCAGATGTCCGCGAGGAGCCGGCCGGAGACGAGGACGGTGCCGTCCTCCTCCACATCCGCCTCGACGGAGACACGGGCCGAGACCTCGTAGTCGAAGCCGGAGAGGCTCAGGGAGCCCTCCTCCGCCTTCAGCAGCAGGCCGGCGAGGACCGGCACCGGCGGACGGGCCGGGAGGCTGCGGGCCGCCCAGGCCACTGCCTCCGCGAGTACATCGCGCTCCACCCGGATCTTCACCGGAACCGCCTCCTGCTTGTTGCTGGCTCGCTCTTGCTGGCTTCGTCGTCGGCTGAATGCCGGAGACCAGTCTGACGCACGCCGCTGACAGCGAGCGCGGCTCGGGGTCAAGTCGGGCCCGACGGCGTGGCGCGGCCCGGAGCCGGGTTGTGCACAGGACCCACTTCGAAACGAGTTCCCTGCTTTAACTCTGTGGTCGTAGTAGTAGGGCCTGTGGAAACCGTGGAAAACGGTCTCTTCCCAGGTCAACCGCGATTTTTTGTCCACCGGCCCTGTGGGCGGAGGCAGTGGAAAAGCGGGGGTCGCTGTGGAGAACGGAAAGTTCTGCACAGGCGGTGCACAGGCGGGGGCCACTTCTCCCCAGGCGCGTCCCCAGCTTTACCCACGTTCCCCACAGGCCAACCCGGCAGCTTGGTGTGACGCCTTTCACTCGGTGCGGTGACTTCGGGCGTTTCGTTGCCGAACAGTGGACATCCGTGTGGAAAGGCTGTGCACAACAGCGATCTTCCTGTGGGCGGCCGGTGGACAACCGGCCGGACCTCTGTGGGCGGAGTGGTCGTCCACAGGCTGTGGACTTGCGTTTGCCACAAATCCACATGCCGCTGACCTCCCCTGATGGCCTATCAACAGGCCCCTCTGTGGACATCATCTGGATAACTTCCCGGTCCCCAGGGTGTGGACGGGGTGTCCGGGAGGATTCTGTGGAGAACCGGGGGTCACGCGTCCGTATTCGAACAAGCGGGTCGGCCCTGTCCCGTTCTCCTCCCCACCCGGAACGCTTCCCGGAACGCCGAAGGGCGCCCCGGACTGTGTTTTCCCGGGGGCAACCCCCGGTCCCCCGGCCGGGCCCGGCCGCCCCGCCCCGGAACGCCGAAGGGCACCCCGGGAAGCGTCCCGAGGCGCCCTGAGGAGCGTTCTCGTGCGGTGTGTCAGCCGTTCTTGATGCGGTTGGTCAGCTCGGTCACCTGGTTGTAGATGGACCGCCGCTCGGCCATGAGCGCACGGATCTTGCGGTCCGCGTGCATCACGGTCGTGTGGTCGCGGCCGCCGAACTGCGCGCCGATCTTCGGCAGCGAGAGGTCCGTGAGCTCCCGGCAGAGGTACATCGCGATCTGCCGGGCCGTGACCAGCACCCGGCTGCGCGAGGCCCCGCACAGGTCCTCGACCGTGTGCCCGAAGTAGTCGGCCGTCGCGGCCATGATGGCCGGCGCCGTGATCTCCGGGGAGGCGTCCTCGCCGCCCGGGATCAGGTCCTTGAGGACGATCTCGGTGAGGCCGAGGTCCACCGGCTGCCGGTTGAGGCTCGCGAAGGCCGTAACGCGGATCAGCGCGCCCTCCAGCTCGCGGATGTTGCGCGAGATCCGGGAGGCGATGAACTCCAGCACCTCCGGCGGGGCGTTGAGCTGCTCCTGCACCGCCTTCTTGCGGAGGATCGCGATGCGCGTCTCCAGCTCGGGCGGCTGCACATCCGTGATCAGACCCCACTCGAAGCGGTTGCGGAGCCGGTCCTCGAGGGTCACCAGCTGCTTGGGCGGCCGGTCCGAGGACAGCACGATCTGCTTGTTGGCGTTGTGCAGGGTGTTGAAGGTGTGGAAGAACTCCTCCTGCGTCGACTCCTTGCTCGCGAGGAACTGGATGTCGTCGACCAGCAGGATGTCCATGTCGCGGTAGCGCTTGCGGAACGCGTCCGCCTTGCCGTCGCGGATGGAGTTGATGAACTCGTTGGTGAACTCCTCGGAGCTCACGTACCGCACGCGGGTGCCCGGGTAGAGGCTGCGTGCGTAGTGCCCGATGGCGTGCAGCAGATGGGTCTTGCCGAGGCCCGACTCCCCGTAGATGAACAGAGGGTTGTACGCCTTGGCGGGCGCCTCGGCCACCGCGACCGCCGCCGCGTGGGCGAAGCGGTTGGAGGCGCCGATGACGAAGGTGTCGAAGAGGTACTTCGGGTTCAGCCGCGCCGTCGGCTCGACCGGACCCGACGAGCCGGACGAACCCGACGAGGGCGGCCGCTCCGCCGGGCCCGCGCCGCGCGCGGGCGGTTCGGGCAGCTCGCGCCGGGCGGGCGGCTCGTACGAGGGTGTCTGCGGCCGGTAGTCCTGCTGCTGCTCGTACGCGGGCGGGGTGTGCGGGGCGTGCTGCGAGGCGTACGGGTCGCGCTCGGCCTCGTACGAGTTGCCGAGGCGCGGCTGCTGCCAGCCGTAGTCGCCGCCGCGGTCCGCGCCGCCCGGGCCCGCGTGGCGCGGCCAGGCGCCGGGCTCGGTGCGGGGCTGCTGGTAGTCGGGGTACGCCGGGCGTACGGAGGGCAGGTCGTCGCCCGCGGGCTGCCGGCCGTAGCCCTCGTACGCGTCGCGGTCCTGGCCGCCCCCGGCGGGGGGCTCGAAGCGCTGCGGGCGCTCGTCGCGCGCGGGCGGCTGGGGGGCGGGGGGCTCGCCGGCGGAGTTGTCGACGGTGATCGCGATCCGGATCGGGCGCCCGCACTCACGGCTGAGCGTCTCGCTCACGAGCGGGGCCAGCCGGCCCTCGAGGACGCCCTTGGCGAACTCGTTCGGCACGGCCAGCAGCGCGGTGTCGGCGACCAGCGCGAGAGGCTGGCACCGCTGGATCCAGTGCACGTCCTTGCCCTCGACGCCCTGGCCCTGGCCCCGGCCGTCGCCGAGGAGCTTCTCGAGCACGCGCGGCCACACTGCGGCAAGATCGGCAGGCAGGTCAGCCACAGGGCACGCTCTCTCGGTCAGCTTGGGGAGCCTTTGAGTCCCACGAAGGTGTGGTTCTCGGGGCAGGCGGGAAGTATTCGGAGTTCAGCCACGGTAGTCAGGGCGTGGCGCGCGGTTCAAGTCGTTGTCCACAGGGTGTGCACAACTGTGCCATGAGTCGGAGGCCCCGTTCCGCCGGGCATGGTGTGCGACGGGCTGCCGTCCGGGAGGCTACGGTGTTCCCTGGTGCGTTCCCGGTTTGACCGGATGGCGTAGCCCCGCGTACCGTGACCAGGTCGAGTTGTCGATGGCTGCTGCCGCCTGCCTCCGATGGGCAAGGGTCGCACTCCTTCGAGTGCGGTCGTGAAGCGGTGCCTTGCGTATTGCGAGCTTCTCGTGGGCGCACGGTGACAGCCAGGCGATGTCACGCCATCACACGATTCATTTCTGGAGCCCCCGAGTGAGCAAGCGCACCTTCCAGCCGAACAACCGCCGTCGCGCGAAGACCCACGGCTTCCGCCTGCGCATGCGTACCCGTGCCGGCCGCGCGATTCTCGCGTCCCGCCGTGGCAAGGGTCGCGCCCGCCTGTCGGCCTGATCCGCGGACACCTAGGTCCTGATGTGCTGCCCACCGACTCACGGCTGAGGCGGCGAGAGGACTTCGCGACCGCGGTTCGCCGAGGACGCAGGGCCGGGCGCCCGCTCCTCGTCGTCCACCTACGCAGCGGTACAACGGACCCGCACCCACCTGGGGAGACTGTTCCCCAGGCGCGTGCGGGTTTCGTCGTGAGCAAAGCCGTCGGCGGAGCCGTGGTGCGCAACCTGGTCAAGCGGAGACTGCGCCACCTCATGCGCGAACGGCTGGATCTGCTGCCCGCCGGTAGCCTGGTGGTCGTACGCGCCCTGCCGGGCGCGGGCGAAGCGGATCACGGTCAGCTGGCCCGCGATCTCGACACCGCTCTGCAGCGGCTGTTGGGAGGGGCGTCGCAAAGCTGCAATCCCCCGGAGAGTGATCTCCGGAACCCCGGCCTACCCCCGGGAGGGAGCGCACGGTGAAGTACCCGCTGCTGTGGTTGATCAAGTTGTACCAGTGGACCATCAGCCCCCTGCTGGGGCCGGTCTGCAAGTACTACCCGTCGTGCTCGCACTACGGCTATACGGCCATTGACGTGCACGGTGCGCTCAAAGGAACGGCGCTGACGGCCTGGCGCATCCTGCGCTGCAACCCGTGGTCGCTCGGTGGAGTCGATCACGTACCTCCCCGGAAGCGCCCGGTCTGGCACCAGCGGCTGAGGAGCCGACTGGGCGGGCACCCCGTACAGGGTCCCGCCGCACAGCCCGAGACTCAGCCCAACGCCCAAGGAGCCTGATTCGTGGACACGATCCTCGGTCCTCTTTATTACGTAGTTTCCTGGATCATCGTCCAGTTCCACTCGTTCTTCAGTCTGATGTTCGACAGGAACGGTGGCTGGGCGTGGGGTCTGTCCATCGTCTCGCTGGTGGTGCTGATCCGTATCTGCCTGATCCCGCTCTTCGTGAAGCAGATCAAGGCGACGCGGAACATGCAGGCGCTCCAGCCGAAGATGAAGGCGATCCAGGAGCGCTACAAGAGCGACCGGCAGCGCCAGTCCGAAGAGATGATGAAGCTCTACAAGGAGACGGGCACCAACCCGCTCTCGAGCTGCCTTCCGATCATCGCGCAGTCGCCCTTCTTCATCTCGCTGTACCAGGTCCTGAACCACATCGCCCAGGGCAAGACGGTCGGCTTCATCAACGCGGACCTGCTGGCGAGCGCGCGGCACGCGCACATCTTCGGCGCCCCGCTGTCCGTGAAGTTCCTGGACAACGCGCACAAGATCGAGAGCCTCAACGCGTCGGTCACCGACGTGCGGGTCGTGACGGTCGTCATGATCGTCCTGATGTCGCTGTCGCAGTTCTTCACGCAGCGCCAGCTGATGACGAAGAACGTCGACCTCACGGTGAAGACGCCGTTCATGCAGCAGCAGAAGATGCTGATGTACGTCTTCCCGATCATGTTCGCCGTCTTCGGCATCAACTTCCCGGTCGGTGTCCTCGTGTACTGGCTGACCACCAACGTGTGGACGATGGGCCAGCAGATGTTCGTCATCCGGCGTAACCCCACCCCGGGCAGCCTCGCCTTCAAGCAGCGCCAGGAGCGGCTGCGGGCCAAGGGCAAGCTCACGGAGGAGCCGGAGGCCGTCGAGAAGCGGGAGGCCGCCGAGGCCGCCCGTGCCGCCCGCCAGCAGCCCAAGCGGCAGCCGAAGTCGAAGCGGCAGACCGGCGGCCCCGCCGGTCCCTCGCAGCCCCGCACCCGCGCGTCCTCCGGGAACGGTGCCAAGGAGGAGGACCCGGAGCCGGAGGCCGAGGAGCCGCAGGACAAGGAGCCGGAGTCCGGGAAGCCGGAGTCCAAGGCGTCCGAGGACACCAAGCCCCAGCAGAACGGTGGCTCCTCGGCCCGTGCCGCCAAGTCCGGGCAGCGCAAGGGCCAGCCGCGGGCCAAGCACCAGTCGTCGAAGAAGTAAGAAGGAGTCCACCGTGACGGACACCCAGCACCAGGCCAGTGCGGTTGCCGCCGAGGGCGCCGACAGCATGTCCCGCCTCGAGCAGGAAGGCGAGATCGCGGCTGACTACCTCGAGGGACTGCTGGACATCGCCGACCTCGACGGCGACATCGACATGGATGTCGAGGCCGACCGTGCCTCGGTCTCGATCATCAGCGACCCGTCCAGCCGCGATCTGCAGAAGCTGGTGGGCCGCGATGGTGAGGTGCTGGAGGCGCTCCAGGAGCTGACCCGGCTCGCCGTGAACCGGGAGACCGGCGACCGCAGCCGTCTCATGCTGGACATCGCCGGCTTCCGGGCCCGCAAGCGTGACGAGCTCGCCAAGGTGGGCGCCAAGGCCGTCGAGGAGGCCAGGAGCACGGGCAAGCCGGTCCGGCTCGACCCGATGACCCCCTTCGAGCGCAAGGTCGTCCACGACGCCGTGGCGGCGGCGGGCCTGAGCAGCGAGTCCGAGGGCGAGGAGCCGCAGCGCCGCGTGGTCGTCCTGCCCTCCTGATCCGACCCAGCTTCCCGGTGTTCACGGCCCCGTCTGCTCGCAGACGGGGCCGATCCTTGTCAGCCTGATATCTCAGATCCAACGTTGTACGGAAGGACGGTTCACCGTGGAAGAGGCAGCGGAGCTCCCCCCGGCGCCCCCGGAGGCACGGGAGGTTTTCGGCGACCGCTTTCCTGACGCCGTCCGCTACGCGGAGCTGCTCGCCGACGCGGGGGTGAAGCGTGGGCTGATCGGCCCCCGTGAGGTCCCGAGGCTCTGGGAGCGGCACCTGCTCAACTGCGCCGTACTCTCCGAGGCCGTGCCGGAGGGAGTCTCGGTCTGCGATGTGGGCTCGGGCGCCGGACTGCCGGGCATCCCGCTGGCCCTGGTTCGCCCCGACCTCCAGATCACGCTGCTGGAGCCGCTGCTGCGCCGTACGACCTTCCTCTCGGAGGTCGTCGAGCTCCTGGGGCTCGACCATGTCACGGTCGTCCGCGGCCGGGCCGAGGAGATGCTGGGCAAGCTGCCGCCGGTGCATGTGGTGACGGCCCGGGCCGTGGCCCCGCTGGACCGGCTGGCGGGCTGGGGCGTGCCGCTGCTGCGTCCGTACGGCGAAATGCTGGCCCTCAAGGGCGACACGGCCGAGTCCGAACTGCAGGGCGCCCGGGCCGCGTTGAGCAAGCTCGGGGTCGTGCGCACCTCGGTACTGCAGGTCGGTGAGGGCGTGGTCGATCCGCCGTCGACCCTGGTGCGGGTCGAGGTCGGGGAGAGTCCCGGCGGTGTGCGCTTCGCCGCGAAGCGGGCGAAGGCGGCCAGGGCGCGCCGTCGCCGCTGACGTTGCGCTGGAGCAGACCGGCGTTGCTCCATACAAGCTGTCAAAACTACGCAAGCGGAGTGTCGCAGCGGGGTGGCCGTGGGGCGCGTTCATCGTGTTCCACGTGAAACATCGCTCCTTGCTGCACGGCATCATCAACCGTGGTCGAGCGGCTGCCGGACGCGACCGGCGGCCGCTCAAGGGTGTTGTGGAGTTGTCCACAGAAGTGGATTCATCCACAGGAGAGCGGGCCTCGCTGGTTCACGGCCCCGAAACCATGGCAGGCTCTGTTCATCGCGAGCCTGAAGTCGAGGAGAGTGAATCCTTGCGGTCCGACGCCAATATCGCGGGGCCGATGGCCGACCCGGTCCCCGGCCCCCGCCCCGCCGACTCCGAACCGGTGCCCGGTCCCGGCCCCTTGGCCGCCGGGGAGGCGGTTTCACGTGAAACGCCGCCCCCTATGCCCAGGCCGGAACAGACCCGGGTGATGGTGGTGGCCAACCAGAAGGGCGGGGTCGGCAAGACCACGACCACCGTGAACCTGGCGGCCTCGCTGGCGCTGCACGGCAACCGGGTGCTGGTGGTCGACCTCGACCCGCAGGGCAATGCCTCGACGGCACTGGGCATCGACCACCACGCCGACGTCCCGTCCATCTACGACGTCCTGGTGGACCAGAAGCAGCTGTCCGATGTGGTCCAGCCCGTGCGGGATGTGGAGGGCCTCTTCTGCGCCCCCGCCACCATCGACCTGGCGGGTGCCGAGATCGAGCTCGTCTCGCTGGTGGCCCGCGAGAGCCGGCTGGACCGGGCCATCAAGGCCTATGAACAGCCGTTGGACTACATCCTCATCGACTGCCCGCCCTCGCTCGGCCTTCTGACGGTCAATGCGCTGGTGGCCGGTGTCGAGGTGCTGATCCCCATTCAGTGCGAGTACTACGCGCTGGAAGGACTGGGCCAGTTGCTGCGCAACGTGGAGCTGGTGCGGGGTCACCTCAACCCCGAGCTCCATGTGTCGACGATCCTGCTGACGATGTACGACGGCCGGACCAGGCTCGCCTCGCAGGTGGCCGACGAGGTGCGCAGCCACTTCGGCCAGGAGGTGCTCCGGACCAGCATTCCGCGCTCGGTGCGCATCTCCGAAGCCCCCAGCTACGGTCAGACGGTTCTCACCTATGACCCGGGCTCCAGCGGCGCGCTGTCGTACCTGGAGGCGGCTCGCGAGATCGCCCTGCGGGGGGTCGGTGTGCACTACGACGCTGGCAGGGCCCATACGGTGGGTCGTCAGCAACAGCAAGACCAGCACAGCATGTCGGAGGGGCTGCAGTGAGTGAGCGACGTAGAGGACTGGGCCGTGGGCTCGGTGCACTGATCCCGGCGGCGCCGAAGGGATCGGAGAACGGTGCACCGGCGATGGGACCCGGTGCGACGTCCCCCGCAGCGGTTCCGGTACTGACGGCGGACCGTGGGGCCGCGGTGCAGATGGCTGCGCTCGCGGTGGACGACGTCGTCGTTCCACGTGAAACAGCGATCCCCGAGCCGTCCGTCGAAGCGCCTGTGGAGACGGTGGCCGGAGCGTACTTCGCCGAGCTGCCCCTCGACTCCATCACGCCCAACCCGCGTCAGCCCCGTGAGGTGTTCGACGACGAAGCTCTCGACGAGCTGGTGACGTCCATCCGTGAGGTGGGACTCCTCCAGCCCGTGGTGGTGCGTCAGACGGCGCCCGAGCGCTACGAGCTCATCATGGGCGAGCGTCGCTGGCGGGCCTGCCGGAAGGTCGGGCTGGAGAGGATCCCGGCGATCGTCCGGGCGACGGACGACGAGAAGCTGCTCCTCGACGCGCTCCTGGAGAACCTGCACCGCGCCCAGCTGAATCCGCTGGAAGAGGCCGCCGCCTACGACCAGTTGCTCAGGGACTTCAACTGCACGCACGACGAGCTGGCCGACCGTATCGGGCGCTCGCGTCCGCAGGTCTCCAATACGCTCCGGCTGCTGAAGCTGACGCCGTCCGTGCAGCAGCGGCTGGCATCGGGTGTTCTGTCCGCCGGTCACGGCCGTGCGCTGCTCGGCGTCGACGAAGCGGAGGAGCAGGACAAGCTCGCCCGCCGCATCGTGGCCGAGGGGCTCTCGGTGCGGTCGGTCGAGGAGATCGTGCATCTGATGGGGTCGCGCTCGAAGAGCCCGTCGAAGGCCAGGGGGCCCAGGGCCGGAGCCCGGGTGTCGCCGGCCCTGGGTGATCTGGCCTCACGACTGTCGGACCGCTTCGAGACCCGGGTGAAGGTCGACCTCGGCCAGAAGAAGGGCAAGATCGTCGTCGAGTTCGCCTCGATCGAGGATCTGGAGCGGATCCTGGGCACGCTCGCCCCGGGTGAGGGCGGCGTACTGGACCAGAAGCTCACCGATGAGGACGCGGCTGAGTAGGACCGCCAACGGCCGCAAAGGGGCGGGCCGTGTTTCACGTGGAACACTCGCGTGGAACACGGCCCGCCCCTTTGCCGTGGCCGACTGTCCGCCCAATCGACGTGCGGATACGATGCGTTGAGGTATGGCATAACCACGTTGGACACGTTGACGCACGTTCACGGAGGGGCGAGGCCATGCGAACGGTGAGCCGGACCGGACTGGTGGCGACGGGCTTGGGCCTGGGGGCAGCGGGCGGATTCGTCGGAAGCCTGCTCCGGGAGCGCAAGGCACTGGGTGCCGCCCGGGTCGCGGCACGCGACGGAAGTGAGGAACTGGCTCCATGGGGCGTCGGCTCGTACCGCTCACGCTGGATAATCTCCCGGACCTCCCCAACCGCTGCCGTGCCTGCGTTTTCTGGGAGCTGGATCCTGTCAGTGGCGAAGCGGCGCTGAGGGCCGGACGCCCGGAGCTGGAGAAGGAAGCCTGGATCTCGGCCGTTCTCCTGGAGTGGGGTTCCTGTGGCCGCGTGGTGTACGTCGACGATGTGCCGGTCGGCTTTGTGCTCTACGCCCCGCCGGCCTATGTGCCGCGTTCGACGGCCTTCCCCACGAGCCCCGTGGCGGCGGACGCGGTGCAGTTGATGACGTCCTGGCTGATGCCGCGTTACCAGGGGCAGGGACTGGGCCGGGTGATGGTGCAGACCGTTGCGAAGGATGTGCTCCGGCGGGGCTTCAAGGCGATCGAGGCCTTCGGCGACGCCCGCTGGAAGGAGCCCGCGTGTGTGCTGCCTGCCGATCATCTGCTGGCGGTGGGGTTCAAGACCGTGCGGCACCACCCGCGATATCCGCGGTTGAGGCTGGAGTTGCGGTCGGCGCTCTCCTGGAAGGAGGACGTCGAGCTGGCACTGGACCGGTTGCTCGGTGCGGTGCAGAAGGAGCCGGCGCTGAGGCCGTTGTGAAACAGCGACTGCTTACATGCCGAGGAAGTCGGCCAGGTCCCGCTCGATGGCAGCCTTGGGCTTGGCGCCGACGATGGTCTTGGCGACCTCACCACCCTGGTAGACGTTGAGCGTCGGGATCGACATCACGCCGTACTTCGCGGCGGTGGCCGGGTTCTCGTCGATGTTCAGCTTGACGATCTCGATCTTGTCGCCGTGCTCGGCGGCAATCGCCTCGAGCGAGGGCGCGATCTGGCGGCACGGACCGCACCAGGCGGCCCAGAAGTCCACCAGGACGGGCTTGTCGCTCTTGAGGACGTCCTCGTCGAAGGACGCGTCGGTCACGGCCTTGAGAGCCATGGAGGTCTCCTTGTGTGTTTTCTGCGAGGGGGGTGGGAGGGGGTCAGGCGGTGTGCTCGGGCTCGCGGACCTTCTCGCCGTCGGCGAGGTGCGCGAGGAAGCGCTCCGCGTCGAGCGCGGCGGAGCAGCCGGTGCCGGCGGCGGTGATCGCCTGCCGGTAGGTGTGGTCCACGACGTCACCGGCGGCGAACACACCGGTGAGGTTGGTGCGGGTGGAGGGGGCGTCGACCTTGAGGTAGCCCTCGTCGTCCAGCTCCAGCTGGCCCTTGAAAAGCTCGGTGCGCGGGTCGTGGCCGATGGCGATGAACAGCCCGGTCACGGGCAGCTCGGAGGTCTCGCCGGTCTTGATGTTCCGCAGGGTGAGGCCGGAGAGCTTGGCGTCTCCGTGGATCTCGGCGACCTCGCTGTCCCACACGAACGAGATCTTCGGGTCGGCGAAGGCACGCTCCTGCATCGCCTTGCTGGCCCGCAGCGCGTCGCGGCGGTGGACCACGGTGACGGACTTGGCGAAGCGCGAGAGGAAGGTCGCCTCCTCCATCGCGGTGTCACCGCCGCCGATGACGGCGATGTCCTGGTCCTTGAAGAAGAACCCGTCGCAGGTGGCGCACCAGGAGACACCGCGGCCGGAGAGCTCGTCCTCGCGGGGCAGGCCCAGCTTGCGGTGCTGGGAGCCCGTGGTCACGATCACGGCCTTGGCACGGTGGACGGTGCCGGCGGAGTCCGTGACCGTCTTGATCTCGTCGCTGAGGTCGACGGCGGTGACGTCGTCCGGAACGAGTTCGGCACCGAAGCGCTCGGCCTGGGCCCGCATGTTGTCCATGAGGTCGGGGCCCATGATGCCGTCACGGAAGCCGGGGAAGTTCTCCACGTCGGTGGTGTTCATCAGCGCACCACCAGCGGTCACGGCGCCCTCGAAGACCAGGGGCTTCAGGGAGGCGCGGGCGGTGTAGAGCGCAGCGGTGTAGCCCGCGGGCCCGGAGCCGATGATGATCACGTTGCGGACGTCGCTCACGGGTGTCTTCCTTGTCTGCCGACTGCTGACTGGGGTCCTTGCTGGGTCTCACCCCACCCAACGGATCCTACGGGGCGAGCATTCCCACGGGAGACACGACAGCAGCGGCAGAGCTTCCTCAGGAACCCGACACCGTCCGTTTCACCAGCACCTTTCCCGGCGTTGACGGCGAGACGGTGTCACAGGCGGAATCGATGACGAAAACGTCGACGAGCGTGTCATCACCGGGGTGCGACAAGACCACGAAATAGGCGTCCTTGCCTTCGTACGTCTCCTGGTGTGTGACCAGCGGCTGGTCCGTGCGCCCGGTGCCCCGCCGCACACAGACCGGGGCGGTGGTGCCGGCGTCGCGCAGGGTCTCGGAGGAGTTCTGCTCGCTCATGCCCCGCGTCGCTGAGGCCTTCCGGGAACTCAGGAGAGCGTGGACCCGGTCGGTGAGATCACCGGAGGCGCTTCGGGGTGTCGACGCGTGAGGCTCCGCCCCCTGCACCGCGGTGCCGCCGTTGCCGGACTGGAGCAAGAGGGTGCCCACGCCGAGTACTGCGGCGGCACACGCGGTGCCGAGCAGGGCCGTGGGCCAGCGGCGGCCCCGGCGGGTGATGCGGCCGGGGCCGGTGGCTGTGCGCGGTCGGCCCGCAGGCCGGTCGGCGGTTTCACGTGAAACACGTTCGGTGCCACGCGACGTCGTTTCACGTGAAACCGTCGTGGCCGTGCCTGCCGCCGTTTCACGTGAAACGGTGCCTGGGGTGGTCGCATCGAGGAGCGCTTCGGCTGCGAGTGCGGCGTCGATTCTTCCCGCCACGTCCGCCGGCATCCGTACCGGACCGGGGAGGGTGCCGAGCGCGCCACGGATCTCGTTCAGCGAGCTGTGCACGTCCTCGCAGAGCTCGCAGTCGGCCAGGTGCGCCCGCAGGTCGGCGGTACGGGCGGGAGACAACACGCCTTCGGTCAGTGCGGAGATCTCCGCAACCTCCGGGTGTCCGTCCGTGCCGGTCGTCGAGGTCACGCTCGCCCACCTCCGCCCTTCACTGGATCCGCGTCACTCTGTCCTGCCGGTGGTGGGACGGACGTCCCCTGCGACCGGTTCCTTTCCCTTTCGGTGGGAGGGCTACCCCTGCCACCGGGCCGCAGATGGGTGAGCATCGGCAGCAGCCGGGCCCGGCCTCTCGCGCAGCGGCTCTTCACCGTGCCGACCGGGATGTCCAGCACAGCGGCCGCCTCCGCCACGGGGTAGCCCTGCATGTCGACGAGAACGAGGGCTGCCCGTTGGTCGGGAGGCAACGTGGCCAGTGCGCCGAGCAGTTCGCGGTGCAGGTCCATGCGCTCGGCGGGTTCGGCCGCGGATTCGTGGGGCTCGAGGAGCTGCTCCAGCCGCTCGGTCTCCGCGAGCGGTGCGGTACGCCGTGCGGCGGCCTTGCGCGCCCGGTCCAGGCAGGCATTGACGGTGATGCGGTGCAGCCAGGTGGTGACGGCGGACTGCCCACGGAAGGTGTGGGCGGACCGGTAGGCGGAGACCAGCGCGTCCTGCACGGCGTCGGCCGCCTCCTCCCGGTCGCCGAGGGTGCGGAGCGCCACGGCCCAGAGCCGGTCGCGATGACGGCGTACGAGCTCGCCGAAGGCATCGGGGTCACCGGCGACATGGCGGGCGAGCAACTCGCCGTCGCTGCGGCTTCCATGTGTCGTGATTGCCCTCACCCCGTCCCCGAGAGCGCCGTCTCGTGTGTGCGCGGCCTGTTGCCAGGACCAACTTAGAGAGGGCGGGGTTTGGCTGGATAGGGGCAGAGGGCCTACGGCACCGAGGGGCTACTCGCCGCGAAACTCCACATGGGTGATGGCTTGCTTGTATCCGGCCCCGGTGAATGTCCCGGAATCCGCCCCCGATTCGGGCACGGCGGTCATCCACAAGAGGACGTAACGGGTGTGGGCCGGTGTCTTCAGGGAGAAGTTCATCGAGGTGCCGGACGTCTTGCTGGTCTGCAGGTCCTTCAGTGCTTTCGGCCCCTCGGAGGGCGACAGACCATCAACTGCGTAGAGCGAGATGCGGGTGTAGTCCCCGCTCCAACGCAGCTTGATCGTGGCCTTCGAGAGCTTCCTCTCGGCACCCAGGTCGTACACGATCCCGACCCCGTCCTTGAACGGGGCGAGCTCCGGGCCGCCGGTGTACGTCGCCGTGCGCCACATGCCGGAGCTTTGGCCGTACGTGCTCTTCACCTTGTCGGGACGCTGGAGATTTCCATCTGTCGCGTACTCCTTCGCACCCGCGATGGCGAGCTTCTTGACCGGAGCCTTCTTCGTCCGTTCGTCGCCGTCCGTGGTCTGCGAGTGGTCGGTCTTGTCCTCCTCACCGTGCTTCAGCAGGGTGTCCGCGAGCTGCCAACTGCCCAGCCCCAGCGCGGCGATGAGGATCGAGGACACGACCCACTTGATGGCCGTGCCCGTGGGGCTCTGCAGCGGGGGCGGCGGGGAGACGGGGGCGGGCTCCGTCCGTGGCCCGTAGGCGCCCTGCTGGTAGACGGTGCGTCCGTAGGAGGGCGTGGTGGTGAAATCCGGCTCCGGGGGGCGGATGCGCGGCATCGCGGAGACTGCCTTGGAGAGCTCCTCCGGGGTGGTGCACGGCTGTTCCTGCCGTGAGGCGGTGGCGCCGTTGTTGACGAGCGCGCGCATCGCGAGCTGGGACAGGCCCCGGTGGACCCCGGCGCGGACCTGGTCGGGGGCGATGAGTCCGACGCCCTTGGGCAGCCCGGACAGGCCGTGGGCGTTGCCCTCGTACGGCCAGCGCTGGGTCAGCGCGGCGTACAGGAGCGCGCCGATGGCCTCCGTGTCGGTGCGCTGGGGGTGGTCGGAGGTGATGCCGCGGAGCGCGGCCATGACGGCCAGGCCGCGGATGCGGTACTGGCCGCTCCCGGTGCGCAGGACGGAGCCCGGGCCGAGGCGCAGATGGGCCAGGCCCTCGCGGTGGGCGGCGGCCATGGCCTGGGAGACCTGGGAGACGAGCTGGTAGGCCTCGTACGGCTCGAGCGGGCCGGAGGTCAGGAGCGTGGTGAGTTCGGTGGCGTCGGGCAGCCACTCGTGGACGACGTAGACGAGGTCGTTCTCCTCGACGGCGTCGAGGACCTGGACGAAGCGCGGGTCGCCGAGGAGGGCGGCCGACCGGGCGGCGGCGAGGACCGAACGGGCCCGCGGATGGTCGGCCGGCAGCAGGTGGACCCCGACGGCCCGGCGCAGTTTCTCGTCGACGGCACGCCAGCTGCTGAATCCCTCCAGACGGGTGACGCACTCCTCGAGGCGGTACCTTCTGGCGAGCTTGTGGCCGCTGTGCAGCTCGGCCCGCTGCGCGTCACGCGCGGGACTCCTGCCGTCCTTTTCTGCCTCCGCCCCGTCGGCCGTGGCCTTGCCCGCCTTGGCGGTCAGCGGCTGGTCGCCGCTGTTGCCTGCCACGTCGACAGCAGCCATGCTCCGTTCCGCCACCGCCGTTCCTGCCTCCCCATCCGTTGCACCCTGTCCACAGCCACGACAATTGTGCCCACAGTCCGACGCTATGCACGACACGCGAAGGCGGGCGAAGGTTGCACTCGGCTCAGCGTCCCAGCCGCCCGCGGACCATGCCCACCATGGCGGTCATCTCCTCGATGCGCATCCGCTTCGCGGCAATGTAGAAGACACCGAGCAGCATGATCCCGCCACCGATCAGAGCGGCGAGCGAACCGATGATGCCGCTCCCCAGCACCTTGCCGATGCCGTAGGCGATGGCACCGCTGATGAGGGCCGCGGGAAGGGACGCACCGGCGAGGCGGGCGTAGGTGCGCACGACGCGCGAGCCGTCCAAGTCGCCGCCCAGCCGGTTGCGCAGTCGGCGCCAGGCGACGCCGACGCCGGTGGCGTAGGCGAGGCCGTAGGACGCGGCCATGCCGGCCACGGCCCACTGGGGGGGCAGGACGACGTAACTGATGGCCGAAGCAGCCGCGTTCACGGCGGCGACGATGACGGTGTTGTAGAAGGGCGTGCGCGTGTCCTCGTAGGCGTAGAAGGCACGCAGGACGACGTACTGCACCGAATACGGGATCAGGCCGAGGGAGAAGGCCATGAGGACATAGCCCATGGCGCGGGCGCTGTCGATGCCGGATCCGCCGTAGAGCAGCGTGCACATGGGGATGCCGAGGGCGACGAAGCCGAAGGAGATGGGCACGATGGCGACGGCCGAGGTGCGCAGGCCCTGCGAGATATCGTCCCGCACCGAGCTCGCGTCCCCGTCGGCCGCGGAGCGGGCGAGGCGCGGCAGCATGGCGGCCATGATGGAGACGGTGATGATGGCCTGCGGCATGCCCCAGATGAGCTGGGCGTTGAGGTAGGCGGTGAAGCCCGTTCCGGCGTGGTGCTGGTCCGATGCCTTCATCCCGGCCCAGGTGGCGAGCTGGGTGACGACGATGAGGCCTGCCTGGTTGGCGAGGACGAAGAAGACCGTCCACTTGGCCAGCTTGGCAGCTTTGCCGAGGCCGTGACCGCGCCAGTCGAAGCGGGGCCGGATCTTGAAGCCGGTCGCGCGGAGGTAGGGGATCATCGCCAGGGCCTGTACCACGAGGCCGAGCAGCGTGCCCACGCCCAGGAGGCGTACACCCTCCGGCGGGATCGTGGCCGCTTCCATGCCGGAGGTGGCTTGGGTGCCGTAGACCCAGATGAACAGGCCGAAGGTGGCGATGACGACGATGTTGTTGAGGACCGGAGTCCACATCATCGCCCCGAACTTCCCGCGCGCGTTGAGGATCTGCCCCATCACCACGTGGATGCCCATGAAGAAGATCGTGGGCATGCAGTACCGGACGAAGGTGACGGCGACCGAGTTGGCCGACGGATTGTCGGCCAGCGGGTTCGACACCATACGGACGAGCAGGGGCGCGGCGAACACCGTGAGCAGGACGAGGCCGCCGAGCACCACGGCCACCAGAGTCAGCAGCCGGTTCGCGTACGCCTCGCCGCCGTCGTCCTCCTCCTTCATCGCCCGGACGAGCTGGGGGACGAAGACGGAGTTGAGACCGCCGCCGATGGTCAGGATGTAGACCATGGTCGGCAACTGCATGGGGACGTTGTACGCGTCGCCGAGCACGCCCGCGCCAAGCGCGGCGACGATCAAGGCGTTCTTGACGAAGCCGGTGAGCCGGGAGACCAGGGTGCCCGCCGCCATCAGCGCGCTGGACTTCAGAAGGTTGGCCGCCTTGCCGCCCTTCGCCGGGGCGGCGGCCGGAATCGGCTCCGGCTCGGGCTCCGCGATCGCCGGGGCCGCGGGAGCCCCGTAAGGCGGGGGCGCGTACTGCCCCGGCGCCGGGATCTGCTGGCCCTGCGGAGGCTGCGGTGCCTCGTACGGCTGCTGCGGCGGCTCGTACGGCTGCGGCTGTGGCTGCTGCTGGTCGCGGAAGAGGTGCGCGAACGCGTCCCGCTGCGGCTGCTCCGGGGCCTGGGGCGGCGGGAAGCCGCCGACGGTGCCGATCAGCTGTGTCGGGGCGTCATCGCCGCCGTACGCGTGCTGCTGCGGGTACGGCGCACCGGTCATCGGGTCCTGCGCGGCCGGGTCGTGGCCGGGGTACGGGTCGGATGCGTAGGCGTCCCGCAGATAGGGGTCCTGGGTGTACGGGCCCGGGTGCTGCGGATCCGGGACGGGCGGAGTCGGCGGGTACGGGACCCGCTGCTCACCGCCCGCGCCCTGTCCGCGGTCACCCTCGTACGGCGCGTTCATCGCAACCCCACCTCATCAGTCCGCGGCCGAGCGGCCCCATGACACGTCAACGTTCCACTTTCTCACCTGAGCCGGATGGGTCACCGCTTCGCGATCCGGTTTCGGGCTCGCCGCCCCCGTTCCCGTCACCGGCGGGTGCGGCTTCGCTGCCGCCTTCCGGCCCGTTCTCCCCGGTGCTGCGGTTGCCCGAGCGCTTGCGCTTGAGATAGATCCGCAGGCCCGCGAGCACCAACAGGAGGACACCACCGGCGATGACCAGCAGCACCATAGGGGTGATTGAGGTGACATGCACGATGAAGTCCATCGACTGGCCATAAGGCTGGCCGTCGGCAGTGTAGAGCTGAGCCCTTACCTTCACCGGACCGTTGGCATAGGCCCGCGTCTCGAACTTCACGGACTGGCTGTGCCCACCGTCGATCTTGATCGGCTGCGACGTGTCGATTCTGAGCCGGTTCGGCTGCGTCGACTGCAGTTCCAGGCGCAGTCCGGCGATCGGCTGCAGCAGGCTGTTCCGCACGGTCACCGGGATGGTCGCGCTGCGCCCGGAGAGGGTGATGTCGGACTTCTTCACCAGCTGGACGAGCCGCTTGTTCTCCTGCAGGTACGAGGCCACGGAGCCCCGGAACCTGCTCGCGCCGTCGGCGTCGCCGCGCCAGGAGACGGACATCTCGCGCATGATCGCGTTGCCGAGCGGGGTGACGACGCGGTCCGGCGAGGTCAGGATCACCTTGAAGCTGTCCAGGGCGTCCTGGGTGCTCTTGATCTCGTCGAATGCCTCTTTGGGCAACTCCTGCGCGCGCAGCGACGACGGGTACGAGCCGCTGCCGGGCACTTGCTGGTTCGCTGCCGGGTCCGGCTTCGCCTTGGCCGCGTTCCCGAGGTCGAGGGGCTGGGTCCAGCGGCCGTCCGTGAGGCCGCCGAGTGCCGCGGCCATCGCCTGTGCCTGGCTCGTGGTGGGCATGCGCTGGGGGGCTACCACGATGCTGCGCTCGTTCTCCGGCGCCTGCTTGTTGACCATGAGGCTCTGGGCGAGGAACTGCTGCACGGCCAGCGAGGAGTCTCCGGCATGCGTCAGGTCGCCCTGGAAGGCCGTGGACAGCCGGGCGTCCGCGACTACCGCTGTGTTCCCGCCGCCGATCTGCCGGGCCGCCGTGGGGGCGTACGGGGAGCCGGCCGCCTCGCGCAGGCTGTCGCTGCGGGCGATCACGTTGTGGGCGCCGGCCGAGGTGGCGACGTCCACGATCGAGGAGTCGACGGCACCGTCGACGGGCCAGGCGAAGTCCGTGCGCGGTTTGACGCCGAGGATGGTGTCCACGGTGGTCGCCGCGAGCTCGGTGGCGGGCTGGAGGTGGCTGAGGGAGCCCGAGACGTTCTTGCCGCTGTGGGCGAGCGAGGCGATGTCGGGGTCGCCGAAGGGCAGCGCCACCACCTGATGCTTGTCGATCGCGGACTGCAGCTGGCTGAGCCACTGCTTGGCGACCGCCTGGCCGTGGCCGGGGGTGACCGTGCCGTTCGGCCCGGCGACGCGGTAGCTCTTCGTCATCGCCTCGGCCGTGGCCAGCAGGTCGGGGTCGATCACCCAGGTGACCGGCAGGTTCTTGCCCAGGGCGACGAGCTGCTGCAGGCGGCCTCCGGGCGCCAGCTCCTTCGCCAGGTCGTCGTTCGGGAAGACCGGCGTCTGCTGCTGGTCGGGCTGGGTGCGGCCGGTGAGGTGCGTGGCCGAGACGAGCGGCCACAGGAAGGTGATCTGGGTCTTTTTGCCGTCGGCCGTGGACGGCTGCCAGGGGAGCAGGGTGCGCTTGATGCCCAGCACCCGCTCGTACTGCTGGTCGGCGGTCTGACCCGACAGTGAGACACCCAGCGGGTAGACGCCGTCTCGGTCGAGGTTGAGGTCCTTCGCCGGCAGGGACAGCTTGAACTCGCGGCTGATACCCGGCGCCAGCTTGTCGATCTTCTGCGTGTGGCCCGACAGCTCGGCGCCGTCCGTGCCGGGCGAGAAACCGCTCCGGTCGCCGATGGCGTCGATGTCGCTGCGCGTACTGAGCAGCGAGCCCACACGCAGCCCGACGTGGGCACCGGTGACCGTCGACTTCCCGTTGTTGGTGACCGTGCCCGAGACGGTGACAGTGTCGCCCTGGGTGGGTGCGATGGGCGTCAGCGTGTCGATGGACACGGAGACCGTGCGGGAGCCCCCGTCCTCGGCGTGCGCGGCGGGAGTCGCCGGCAGCTGGGTCAGCCCCATGAACAGCAGCACTCCGGCGAGCAGAATGGCGGCGTGCCGGAACCACCGGCAGGCAGAAGCGGGCGTCCCCTGGAACGTCTCCTGGAACTCTGCCGCCTCGGCCACGCGCTCGCCCGTCCCTCGTCAGTCAGTGGTGGTCGTCGGATGTGCGTCCACGAATGGTAACGAGACCCGCTGTGACGAAGTGCTGCGGACCGGGACACAAGATCGTCTGTGGGTCCCGATGCCCTGCTGCTCCTGCTTTGTGACAGCCGCCACGTGCGCACCGTCACCAGGAGGCCCGACGGGCGTGCGGGCACGTACCCTCTTCTGTTGTGCCGAATGCCAACAACAGCAACCCCACGCCGACCAACGAGCTCAGCCAGGCGCAGCGCCGTGCCGTGAGCGAGCTCCTGCGGGTTTCCCCCGTGGCCGACGACCTCGCCCGCCGTTTCCGCGAGGCCGGGTTCACCCTCGCCCTGGTCGGCGGATCGGTACGGGATGCCCTGCTGGGCCGCCTCGGCAACGACCTGGACTTCACCACCGACGCCCGTCCGGAGGACGTGCTCAAGATCGTGCGCCCGTGGGCGGACTCCCTCTGGGAGGTCGGCATCGCCTTCGGTACGGTGGGATGCCGCAAATCCGGCTTCGACCTGGAGATCACGACATACCGGTCGGAAGCGTACGACCGGACCTCGCGAAAGCCGGAGGTCTCCTACGGCGACTCCATCGAGGAAGATCTCGTCCGCCGTGACTTCACGGTCAACGCCATGGCCGTCGCGCTGCCGGAGAAGGAGTTCATCGACCCGCACAACGGCCTCGAGGACCTCGCCGCACGGGTTCTGCGCACCCCCGGCACTCCGGAGGAGTCCTTCTCCGACGACCCGCTGCGCATGATGCGCGCCGCGCGCTTTGCCGCCCAGCTCGACTTCGAGGTCGCGCCCGAGGTCGTCACGGCGATGACGGAGATGGCCGACCGCCTCGAGATCGTTTCCGCCGAGCGGATCCAGGGCGAGCTCAACAAGCTGATCCTCTCCGGCCACCCTCGCAAGGGCCTGCGCCTGCTCGTCGACACCGGGCTCGCGGCACTCGTGCTGCCGGAGCTCCCGAAGCTGGGCCTGGAGCACGATGAGCACCACCGGCACAAGGACGTCTACGAGCACACGCTCACCGTCCTGGACCAGGCCATAGCGCTGGAAGAGAACGGTCCGGACCTGGTGCTGCGCCTGGCGGCGCTGCTGCACGACATCGGCAAGCCGAAGACCCGCCGCTTCGAGTCCGACGGCCGTGTCTCCTTCCACCACCACGAGGTGGTGGGCGCGAAGATGACCAAGGCGCGGATGACCAAGCTCAAGTACTCCAACGAGCTGGTGAGGGACGTCTCGAGGCTGGTCGAGCTCCACCTGCGCTTCCACGGCTATGGCACGGGCGAGTGGACCGACTCGGCCGTGCGCCGGTACGTCCGGGACGCGGGTCCGCTGCTGGACCGGCTGCACAAGCTGACCCGTTCCGACTGCACGACGCGCAACAAGCGGAAGGCGCAGGCGCTCTCCCGGGCGTATGACGGCCTCGAGGAGCGCATCGCCCTGCTCAAGGAGCAGGAGGAGCTGGACGCGATCCGGCCGGATCTGAACGGCAACGAGATCATGGAGATTCTGGGCGTCGGCCCGGGCCCCCGGATCGGCAAGGCGTACCAGCACCTGCTGGAACTGCGGCTCGAGAACGGGCCGATGGAGCATGACGAGGCTGTGGCCGCGCTCAAGGAGTGGTGGGCGGCGCAGGGCTGAGGCCCCTGCGGTGTTTCACGTGAAACGTTGCGGTGTTTCACGTGAAACACCGCCCCCGGCGAGGGCGGCGGCGACCGCTGCGTAGATCACGGCCACGGTGATCACCAGTGCCACCGACCGTCCGTCGTGCGGCAGTATCAGCGCCGCCGCGGCCGCCGCGCCGACGTAGGCGACGTTGAAGAGCACGTCGTAGAGCGAGAAGATCCGGCCGCGGAAGGCGTCGTCGACCGAGGCCTGCACCACTGTGTCCGTCGAGATCTTGGCGCCTTGGGTGACGAGCCCCAGGACGAAGGCCGCGATGAGCATCGGCACCGGCTCGAACGGCAGCCCCAGCGCGGGTTCGAGGACGGCGGCGACTGCGGCACAGGCCACGATCCAGCCGAGCCGCCCCAGCCACGTCACCGCCCACGGGGTGACCACGGCGGCCGCGAAGAACCCCGCGCCCGAGACCGCGACGGCGAGGCCGAGCAGCGCCAGCCCTGCGGATCTGGTATCGGTCCAGGCGTAGCGGCAGAGCGTCAGCAGAGTGACCGTCAGCGCGCCGTAGCAGAAGCGCATCAGCGTCATCGCCGCGAGCGCGCGTGCGGCGGTATGACGCTCCGCCAGGTGCCGCAGCCCGTCCACGAGTCCGCGCGTGGTGACCGCCAGGGCCGTACGCAGCCTGACCCCGGGCACGGAGGCGTCCGGGCCCAGCAGCGCGATGGGGATGCGCAGCGAGCTGAGTGACGCGCACAGATACAGCACCGCCCCGACAAGGACGACCAGGGCGTTGGAGGCCACTCCCCCGGGGACGGCGAGGCGTACGACGAAGGCCACGCCGCCGCCCGCCGTGGCGGCGAGCGTGCCGGCGGTCGGCGAGATCGCGTTGGCCATGACGAGGCGTTCCTGGCTGTCGACGACCCGGGGCAGCGAGGCCGAAAGCCCGGCCAGGACAAAGCGGTTGACGGCAGTGACCGACAGCGCGGAGACGTAGAAGAGCCACTCGGGGACCCGCACGACGATGAGCAGGGCGGTGACGGTGGCCAGGACGGCCCGCAGCAGATTGCCGTGGAGCAGCACCTGGCGGCGGCGCCAGCGGTCCAGCAGCACTCCGGCGAAGGGGCCGAGCAGGGAGTAGGGCAGCAGCAGAACGGCCATGGCGGAGGCGATGGCGGCGGGGGATGCCTGTTTCTCCGGGGAGAAGACCACGTATGCGGCGAGCGCGACCTGGTAGACGCCGTCGGCGGCCTGTGAGAGGAGGCGTACGGCCAGCAGCCGGCGGAAGTCCCGCAGCCGGAGCAGGACGCGAAGATCACGCACAACGGGCATGCCGCCCAGCCTCACACACGCCGCGGGGCCCCGGGGGATTTCCCGGGGGCCCGCGGCGTATGGGTGGGTGCTCAGCGCCGGTGAGGGGCTCAGCGCTCCACTTCACCCTTGATGAACTTCTCGACGTTCTCGCGGGCTTCGTCGTCGAAGTACTGCACCGGCGGGGACTTCATGAAGTACGAGGAGGCCGACAGGATCGGGCCGCCGATGCCGCGGTCCTTGGCGATCTTCGCGGCGCGCACGGCGTCGATGATGACGCCGGCGGAGTTCGGGGAGTCCCAGACCTCGAGCTTGTACTCCAGGTTCAGCGGGACGTCGCCGAACGCGCGGCCCTCGAGGCGCACGTAGGCCCACTTGCGGTCGTCCAGCCAGGCCACGTAGTCCGAGGGACCGATGTGGACGTTCTCCTCGCCCAGGTCGCGGTCGGGGATCTGGGAGGTGACGGCCTGCGTCTTGGAGATCTTCTTGGACTCCAGGCGCTCGCGCTCGAGCATGTTCTTGAAGTCCATGTTGCCGCCGACGTTCAGCTGCATCGTGCGGTCCAGGATGACGCCCCGGTCCTCGAAGAGCTTGGCCATGACGCGGTGGGTGATGGTGGCGCCGACCTGGGACTTGATGTCGTCACCGACGATCGGAACGCCCGCCTCGGTGAACTTGTCCGCCCACTCCTTGGTGCCGGCGATGAAGACCGGAAGGGCGTTGACGAAGGCGACCTTGGCGTCGATGGCGCACTGGGCGTAGTACTTGGCGGCGGCCTCGGAGCCGACCGGCAGGTAGCAGACCAGGACGTCGACCTGCTTGTCCTTGAGGACCTGGACGATGTCGACCGGGGCCTGGGAGGACTCCTCGATGGTCTGGCGGTAGTACTTGCCCAGGCCGTCGAGGGTGTGGCCGCGCTGGACGGTGACGCCGGTGGCGGGCACGTCGCAGATCTTGATGGTGTTGTTCTCACTGGCGCCGATGGCGTCCGCGAGGTCGAGGCCGACCTTCTTGGCGTCCACGTCGAAGGCGGCGACGAACTCGACGTCCCGCACGTGGTACTCACCGAACTGAACGTGCATCAGACCCGGCACGCGGCCGTTCGGGTCGGCGTCCTTGTAGTACTCGACGCCCTGTACCAGCGAGGCGGCGCAGTTGCCCACGCCGACGATGGCTACGCGAACCGAACCCATTCCGGTTGCTCCCTGTGTGTATCCGACGAAGCCCTGCGGGGTGCAGGGGTCACTGGTCCGGACCGGTGCGCTTGTCGCGCCCGGCCCTCTCGCTCTCGATCAGCTCGTTCAGCCAGCGGACTTCGCGCTCCACCGACTCCATGCCGTGGCGCTGGAGTTCGAGGGTGTAGTCGTCCAGCCGTTCCCGGGTACGGGCGAAGGAGGCGCGCATCTTCTCGAGACGCTCCTCCAGACGGCTGCGGCGGCCTTCCAGCACCCTCATCCGCACGTCCCGGGAGGTCTGCCCGAAGAACGCGAACCGGGCGGCGAAGTGCTCGTCCTCCCACGCGTCGGGACCGGTGTGGGCGAGCAACTCCTCGAAGTGCTCCTTCCCCGCCGCCGTCAGCCGGTAGACGATCTTCGCTCGTCGGCCGGCAAGGGTGGCCGCTCTGGCGTCCTCGGGAGCACTTCCGGGCTCCTCGACCAGCCAGCCGTTCGCCACCAGGGACTTCAGGCAGGGGTAGAGGGTCCCGTAGCTGAACGCCCGGAACACTCCGAGCGAGGTGTTCAAGCGCTTTCGCAGCTCGTAGCCGTGCATCGGGGACTCGCGGAGCAGGCCGAGGACGGCGAACTCGAGGATGCCGGAGCGTCTGCTCATGTTTCGCCTCCTTGTCTCCCACAGCCTAGTCCCTTTGATCCCTTGTCCTTATAGGTCCCTTATAGCGAGCTGAGTGTCGAGCTGATGTGCCGAGCTGATGTATCGACTCGATACATCCAGAAGATAGAACGGCCGTCCCGGGTGGACAAGAGGGGGAACGGTGAACGACGTCACATCACCGGTTCGTGGGACACGTGCGGCCTGATTTGGAGTGAACATCCACAGTGGTCGGGATTTGACGGTGCGTAGTCTGTGCGCCATGCGGACCACCGGGAACCGAGTGACGCCGGCAGGCGTCCTCGTCCCGCATGCAGTGCGCCCGGTCGCTCAGGGAGGCCGGTTCGCGCACCGGGGGGAACGCAACCCACCTGCCGCTTCCAGGCGATAGTGCCTGCCCGAGGAAGTAGTCGTTCGATGAGCGAGCATCGCCGCAAGCCACCGCGGCCGCAGGGCGGAGGCCGGGCCGCTGCCCGCCGTGCGGCCCAGCAGCCGGCGTCCGGCCGCCGCGCCGCACCGCGCAGCAGCCCCTCCGTGCCCGGCCCCGGCCGGGGCGGTGAACCCCGGTACGGCGGGCGGGCCGAAGCCCGGCGCGCCGCTCAGCGCGGTGGCGGCGGGCGCAGACGCTCGCCCGGGCAGGGCAGACCGGACCGTAAGCGCTTCATCGACTACCCGCGCGCGGGCCGGACCGGCGTATGGCGCTGGATCCCTTCCTGGAAGCTGGTCGCGGGCGCGTGCGCGTCGTTCGCCGGGCTGGTGATCGGGACGCTGGGCGTCGCCTTGGCCGTGGTGCAGGTGCCGAGTGCGCAGCTGGCCTCGAAGGTGCAGAAGAACGTCTACTACTGGTCCGACGGGAAGCAGATGGTCGTCGCCGGCGGCGGCAATCTGAACCGGCAGATCGTGTCGATCTCGCAGATCCCCAAGTCCATGCAGAACGCGGTGATTTCGGCCGAGAACGCCAGCTTCTACAAGGACTGGGGCGTCGACCCGATGGGCATTGCCCGGGCGGTCGTGAAGATGGCGCAGGGCGGTGAGACGCAGAGCGGTTCGACCATCACCCAGCAGTTCGTGAAGAACACCTATCTGAGCCAGGAGCAGACGCTCAAGCGCAAGGCCACCGAGCTGCTGATCTCGGTCAAGGTGGGTGCCACCCAGGACAAGCACGACATTCTCGCGGGGTATCTCAACACGGCCTATTACGGGCGCGGCGCATACGGCATCCAGGCCGCGGCGCGGGCGTACTACGACAAGGACTGCGCGGACCTCACGGCGAGCGAGAGCGCTTATCTGGCGGCGACGCTGAACGGGCCCAATCTGTACGACCCGTACGGCGGACAGGGGCCGGCGGCGACGCCGGAGAGGAATCTCAAGAGGGCCTCGGACCGCTGGAAATGGACCCTGGACCGGGAGGTCCAGGTGGGTCACCTGGGGGCGTCCGAGCGCGACATGTGGGTCTCCAAGGGATTCCCACAGCCCCAGAAGCCCAAGCCCGCGACCAACCGGGCCGGGCAGGTCGGCTACCTCACCGATCTCGCCGACAACTACATCGTCGCCCACTCGACGATCAGCAAGGGCGAGCTGGACAAGGGCGGTTATCAGATCTACACGACCTTCGACCGGGACAAGGTGGAGGCCCTGGCGAAGTCGGTCGACGCCGTGCGCAAGACGAACATCAAGCCGGATGTGCGGGACGTCGACCAGTTCGTGCAGTTCGGAGGCGCCTCGGTGGAGCCCAAGTCTGGCCGGATCGTGGCCATTTACGGCGGCGAGAACGCCCTGACGCACTTCACCAACAACGCGGATTACACCGGCGTCCAGGTGGGTTCGACGTTCAAGCCCTTCGTGCTGGCCGCCGCCATGACGCACGGCAAGCGCAATCCCGCCCTCGGGCCGCAGCAGACGGACGGCCAGCGCACGCTTGTTTCCCCGGAGAGCATTTACAACGGCGACAACAAGCTGACGCTGCGGACGTACAGCGGTACGGTCTGGCACGACAAGGACGGCAGCGAATGGCACCAGAAGAACGACGGCGGTGAGGACAAGGGCGACGTCAGCCTGCGGACCGCCATGCAGTTCTCGGTGAACACCCCCTACATCCAGCTCGGCATGGACGTCGGCACCGACATGGTCCAGGAAGCCGCGCTCAGGGCCGGGCTGGACAAGGAACAGCTCGCCGCGCTCACACCGACCTTCTCCCTGGGTACCTCGGCACCCAGTGCGATCCGGCTGGCAGGTGCGTATGCGACCTTCGCGGACAGCGGCAGGCAGATCGATCCGTATTCGGTCGAGAAGGTGGAGAAGAACGGCAAGCCCGTCTTCGAGCACGCCAAGCAGAGCAAGCAGGCCTTCAGCTCGAATGTCGCGAACAATGTCACCGACGTGCTGAAGACCGTCGTCGACGCGGGCACCGGTACGGCCGCGCGGCTTGGTGACCGGCCCGTCGCGGGCAAGACGGGAACGACCGACGGAAACCGCTCCGCCTGGTTCGCGGGATACACCCCGCAACTGTCCACGGCGATCGGCATGTTCCGCGTCGACCCCAATGCCAAGAACCAGGAATTCCTGTCGATGCGCGGCGTGGGCGGCAAGCCCACGATTCACGGAGCGTCGTTCCCGGCGGAGATCTGGGCGAGTTACATGGGCCAGGCGCTCAAGGGGCAGCAGTCCGAGTCGTTCGACGCGCCTCAGCCGATCGGGGAGAAGATCTACGGCAACGGTGCCGGCCCCTCGGCCGCTCCGTCCCCGTCGGCGGCCCCCTCGGTCCCGGCCTCGCCGTCGGAGTCCCCGTCGGCCTCGGCCTCCCCGTCCGCCTCGCCGTCGCCCAGCAGGACCTGCGGGCTGCTCGACCGTCACTGCCGTCCCGGCAGCACCGGGGGCAACGGTGGCGCCGACGAGGGCACCACAGGCGGCCCCGGCACCACGGGCGGACCCGGCGATCCCGGGGAGACGGCACAGCCCGGGCCGACCCGGCGTACGGGCGGTGGCCTCTTCGGCGGGCTGTCCGGCGGGGCGGGAGACCGCTGACCGGTCCCTCCGTACCGTCTGACCGGCACCTTCGTACCGTCCGGGCCCCGGGGGCCGTCTCGCAGCGTTGCGGGGCGGTCCCCGGGGGTGTGACGGAGTTGTCCACAGGCCCGGGCCTGTCCACAGGCCTCAGCGGCCTCGTGCCGGGTACGGCAGGATGGGCGCATGAGGAGCGTGCGGGACGACCAGCTTGTACGGCCCACCGTCGAGGACGAGGTGGCTGCCGCCGGCAGTGAGCTCATCGGTGGGCCGGCCGGACGGCGGGCGCTGCCCGGCGGCGTCCGGTGGCTGACGCCGGTCCTGGTGATCGCGTTCGTGATGATCGGCATGTTCGCCGTGGGGATGGTGCAGAAGCTGCCGTGCTACAACCATGGCTGGTTCTTCGGCGCCACCACCCAGTACACGCACGCCTGCTACTCCGACATCCCGCACCTGTTCTCCGGGCGCGGCTTCGACTCCGGTCTCATTCCGTATTTCGACCGGATCCCCCGCAGCGCCGGGGAGATGGACTACCTCGAATATCCGGTCCTCACCGGGTTGTTCATGGAGGTCGCGGCCCTGTTCACGCCGGGCGGCGGCAGCCTCCAGAGCCGTGAGCAGTTCAACTGGTTCATCAATGCCGGGATGCTGATGGCCTGCGCCGTCGTCGTGGTGGCATGCGTGGCGCGGACGCACCGCCGCCGCCCCTGGGACGCCCTGCTGGTGGCCCTCTCCCCGGCCCTCGCGCTGACCGCCACCATCAACTGGGACCTGTTCGCGGTGGCGCTGACAGCTGCCGGGATGCTCATGTGGTCACGTGGCCGCACGGTTTTCGCGGGCGTTCTTCTGGGGCTCGCGACCGCGGCGAAGCTGTATCCGCTGCTTCTGCTGGGGCCCTTGTTCATCCTGTGCCTTCGGGCCGGGAAGTGGCGGGACTTCTGCCGGACCCTGGCCGCGGCGGCGGGCGCCTGGCTCGTGGTGAACCTGCCGGTGATGCTCACGTACGGCGCCTCGGGTCTCCACATCCGCGAGGGCTGGGCGAAGTTCTACGCCTTCAGCCAGGAGCGGCCGGTCGACTTCGGCTCGCTCTGGCTGATCATCTCCCAGCGCACGGGCGATCCGCTGGAGGACGTCAACACCTATGCGACGGTGCTGATGGTCCTTGGCTGTCTGGCCCTGGCCTGGCTCGGCCTGCGCGCTCCCGTGCGGCCGCGCTTCGCGCAGCTGGCCTTCCTGATCGTGGCGCTCTTCGTCCTCACCAACAAGGTCTATTCGCCGCAGTACGTGCTGTGGCTCATCCCGCTGGCCGTGCTGGCCCGTCCCAAGTGGCGCGACTTCCTCGTCTGGCAGGCGTGCGAGGTCCTGTACTTCCTGGGCATCTGGTTCTACCTGGCCTACACCAACAGCGGCGACAAGCATCAGGGCCTGCCGGTGGAGGGCTATCAACTGGCCATCGTCCTGCACCTGTTGGGGACGCTCTACCTGTGCGCGATCGTCGTGCGCGACATCCTCCGGCCGGAGCGGGACGTCGTGCGGCAGGACGGCTCGGACGACCCCTCGGGCGGCGTGCTGGACGGGGCCCCGGACATAGTCACCCTCGGTTCCGCGGGCCGGTCGCCCGCGGACCGCTCCGACAGCACGTCTGTCCGATGGGCCGACGGGAGCAGCGGCTCCGTGTAGCCGCTGCTCCGGGCCCGGTCACCACGGGGGGTGGATCAGTGGTCGAGCAACCGGTCGAACTGGGTGGTGGTGTGCCGCAGATGGGCCACCAGCTCGTCCCCGACCTGCGGGGCGGGTGCGTCGTTGGGCACGAACAGGATCGAGACCTGCATGTGCGGGGGCTCCGCGAACCAGCGCTGCTTGCCCGCCCACACGAAGGGCGCGAGATTGCGGTTCATGGTCGCCAGGCCCGCGCGGGCGACGCCCTTGGCGCGCGGCATCATGCCGTGCAGCGCCTTCGGCGCCTCCAGGCCGACGCCGTGCGAGGTGCCGCCGGCCACGACCACGAGGTGGCCGTCACCGGCCGTCTTCTGCTGGCGGTAGCCGAAGCGGTCGCCCTTGGACACCCGCGTGACGTCCAGGACGGAGCCCCGGTACTGGGTGGCGTCGTGATCGCCGAGCCACAGCCGGGTGCCGATGCGGGCGCGGAAGCGGGTCTGCGGGAACTGCTGCTGCAGCCGGGCGAGTTCATCGGCCTTGAGGTGGCTGACGAACATCGTGTGCAGCGGCAGGTGGGCGTTGCGCAGGCGCTCCATCCACGCGGTCACCTCGTCGACGGCGGTGCTGCCGTCGCCGCGGTCCAGCGGCAGATGTATGGCGAAGCCCTCCAGGCGCACGTCCTCGATGGCGGCGTGCAGCTTGGGCAGGTCCTCCTCGCTGATGCCGTGCCGCTTCATGCTGCTCATGACCTCGACGACGACCCGCGCGCCGACCAGGCCGCGCACGCCCTCGACCGAGGAGACGGACCTGATGGCCCGGTCGGGCAGCGGCACGGGCTCCTCGCCGAGCCGGAAGGGGGTGAGCACCAGGATGTCGCCGCCGAAGAGGTCCTTCATCCGGGCCGCTTCGTAGGTCGTGCCGACGGCGATGGTGTCCGACCCGAAGCGGGCCACCTCATCGGCCAGCCGCTCGTGGCCGAAGCCGTAGCCGTTGCCCTTGCAGACCGGGACGATGCCCGGGAACTGCTGGAGGACGGACTGCTGGTGTGTCCTCCAGCGCTGGGTGTCGACGTAGAGCGTGAGCGCCATGGCCGGTCCCGGTTCCTTTCCCTGGGTGTGGTCGGTGCGGTGGGGTCAGCGGCGCGACATGTAGATGTCGAGGGCCTTGTGCAGCAGCTTGTTGAGCGGGAAGTCCCACTCGCCGAGGTACTCGGCGGCCTGGCCGCCCGTGCCGACCTTGAACTGGATGAGCCCGAAGAGGTGGTCGTTCTCGTCGAGGGAGTCGCCGATGCCCCGCAGGTCGTAGACGCTCGCGCCCAGCGCGTAGGCGTCGCGCAGCATCCGCCACTGCATCGCGTTCGAGGGGCGGACCTCGCGCTTGTGGTTGGCGGAGGCGCCGTAGGAGTACCAGACGTGCCCGCCGACGATCAGCATGGTCGCCGCGGCGACGGCCTCGCCCTCGTGGATCGCGAAGTACAGCCGCATGCGGTTGGGGTCCTCGGTGTTGAGGGCCGTCCACATGCGCTGGAAGTAACTGAGCGGCCGCGGGCGGAACTTGTCGCGCTCCGCGGTGATCTCGTACAGGTGCTGCCAGGTGGGCAGGTCTTCGTAGCCGCCCTGGACGACCTCGACGCCGGCCTTCTCGGCCTTCTTGATGTTGCGCCGCCACAGCTGGTTGAAGCCCTTGTGGACGTCCTCCAGGGAACGGTTCTCCAGCGGCACCTGGAAGATGTAGCGCGGCTGCACGTCACCGAAGCCGGCGCCGCCGTCCTCGCCCTGCTGCCAGCCCATGCGGCGCAGCTTGTCGGCGACCTCGAAGGCACGCGGCTCGATGAAGGTGGCCTCGACGTCGCGCAGGCGCTTGGCGTCCGGGTCGGCGATGCCCGCCTTGATGGCGCCCGCGTCCCAGCGGCGGATGACGACCGGCGGGCCCATCTTCACGGAGAAGGCGCCCTGCCGCTTGAGGTGGGCCAGCATGGGCTGGAGCCAGTCCTCGAGGTTCGGGGCGTACCAGTTGATGACCGGGCCCTCGGGCAGGTAGGCCAGGTATCGCTTGATCTTGGGGAGCTGACGGTAGAGGACGAGGCCGGCGCCGACCATCTGCCCGGTCTTGTCGAACCAGCCGAGGCTTTCCGAGCGCCACTCCGCCTTGACGTCAGCCCACGCCGGGACCTGCATGTGACTGGCCGCGGGCAGACTCTGGATGTATGCCAGATGCTGCTCTCGGCTGATGGTCCTCAGGGTCAGGCTCACGGGGCGCTCCTCGGCAGGTGTGTCCCCAGGGTCGGGGCTCCGGCTCTCGCGCCGAAGCCTACTGCGACCGGGGAGCGCCCCGTTTGGGCGTACCGCCCCCTATCCGAGCACGCCGCCGAAGAGCCCGCCGTGGGCGATGCCGAGGAAGAGGCCGATCGCGGAGGCGCCCAGCCCGATGATCAGCAGGAAACGCTCTCCCGTGGTGGCCGAGATGAATTGTCCCCAGGCCCCGCTGAGGACGCCCGCCAGCCCGCTCCACGAGCTGAGCAGGTGCAGGTCCTTGAAGGCCGAGGAGATGAAGGCCAGCGCACCGAGCGCGACCGTCAGGACGACGAAGGTGTTCTCGACTGGATGCGGTTTTCCGTCGCTGTTGAGCACGGAGTTGATCAGAGCGCGCAAACCGTGGGGCTGCCTGACCGCCTGTGTCATCGAGCTACCTCCTCAAGGCAGGTGGCGCATTATGGCGCCGGTCACACCCGTTGCGTACAAATTGTGGCCCCCGGCGCCAGGATTTCAACCGGAGGCCGGTGTACGGGTACTCTGTACGGTCTGCATCGGTATCTGCCAAGGGCCGGTCCTTCGGCTCCGCACTGTTTGTCAGTGCTGGCCGATACCGTTGTCAACGCATCACGACCCTCCTGCCACGGATCGACCGTGGCCGCTGAGTCCAAAGGAGGTGGGTTCCACATGCGTCACTACGAGGTGATGGTCATCCTCGACCCCGATCTCGAGGAGCGCGCTGTCTCCCCGCTGATCGAGAACTTCCTCTCCGTCGTCCGTGAGGGCAACGGAAAGGTCGAGAAGGTCGACACCTGGGGCCGTCGTCGTCTCGCTTACGAGATCAAGAAGAAGCCCGAGGGCATCTACTCGGTCATCGACCTGCAGGCCACGCCTGAGGTCGTCAAGGAGCTCGACCGCCAGATGAACCTGAACGAGTCGGTCCTCCGGACCAAGGTCCTCCGTCCCGAGACCCACTGAACCCCACCGGTTCAGCGGTAATCGGGCTGTATCGCAACGAGTAGCAAGCAGCCAGCACACCCGCCGAGAGGTTCATCCATGGCAGGCGAGACCGTCATCACGGTCGTCGGCAATCTCGTCGACGACCCCGAGCTGCGCTTCACCCCGTCCGGTGCGGCGGTCGCGAAGTTCCGTGTCGCGTCCACTCCCCGCACCTTCGACCGCCAGAGCAACGAATGGAAGGACGGCGAAAGCCTCTTCCTGACGTGCTCGGTGTGGCGGCAGGCGGCGGAGAACGTCGCCGAGTCGCTCCAGCGCGGCATGCGTGTCGTCGTGCAGGGCCGGCTCAAGCAGCGGTCCTACGAGGACCGCGAGGGCGTCAAGCGCACGGTCTACGAGCTCGACGTCGAAGAGGTCGGGCCGAGCCTGAAGAACGCCACGGCGAAGGTCACCAAGACCACCGGCCGTGGTGGCCAGGGTGGCTACGGCGGCGGCCAGGGTGGCCAGGGCGGCAACGGCGGCCAGGGCGGCGGCTGGGGCTCCGGTCCCGGCGGCGGCCAGCAGGGTGGCGGCGGGGCTCCCGCCGACGACCCCTGGGCGACCGGTGCTCCGTCCGGCGGCCAGCAGGGCGGCGGAGGCGGCTGGGGCGGCGGCTCCGGCAACTCCGGCGGCGGCTACTCCGACGAACCGCCCTTCTAGGGCGAACAGCAACAAACTTCTTGATCACACTGGAGAGAGACAATGGCTAAGCCGCCTCCGCGCAAGCCGAAGAAGAAGGTCTGCGCCTTCTGCAAGGACAAGACCGCGTACGTGGACTACAAGGACACGAACATGCTGCGGAAGTTCATTTCCGACCGCGGCAAGATCCGTGCCCGTCGCGTTACCGGCAACTGCACCCAGCACCAGCGTGACGTCGCCACGGCCGTGAAGAACAGCCGTGAGATGGCGCTGCTGCCCTACACCTCGTCCGCGCGATAAGGGAAGGGTGACCGAATAATGAAGATCATCCTCACCCACGAGGTCTCCGGCCTCGGTGTCGCCGGTGACGTCGTGGACGTCAAGGACGGCTACGCCCGCAACTACCTGGTCCCGCGCGGTTTCGCGATCCGCTGGACCAAGGGTGGCGAGCAGGACGTGGCGCAGATCCGCCGCGCCCGCAAGATCCGTGAGATCGCCACGATCGAGCAGGCCAACGAGATCAAGGGCCAGCTCGAGGGCGTCAAGGTCCGCCTGGGCGTCCGCGCCGGCGAGGCCGGCCGCCTGTTCGGCTCCGTGACCCAGGCCGACGTCGCTTCGGCGATCAAGGCTTCCGGTGGTCCCGAGGTCGACAAGCGCCGCGTCGAGCTGGGTTCGCCCATCAAGACCCTGGGCGCGCACCAGGTGTCCGTGCGTCTGCACGCCGACGTCGTTGCCAAGCTCGGCATCGAGGTCATCGCCGCGTAAGCAGCGTCGTGCTCGGCAGAGCATGAGGAAGGGCCGCACCCCCTCGGGGTGCGGCCCTTCCGCGTACGTGACGTCACGTGACGTACGGCTCCTACGCCCGTACCGCCCCGGTGACCATCCAGTGCCCCGACCGTGCCCGCAGCCACAGTGTGAGCATGCGCACCGCCATCATCAGCGCCATCGCCCACCACAGGGCCGTGAGCCCGCCGCCCAGGGCGGGGACGAGCAGCGCGGCGGGTGCGAAGACGACGAGGACCGCCAGCATCGCCCAGGCGAGGTACGGGCCGTCCCCGGCCCCCGTCAGTACCCCGTCCAGGACGAAGACGATGCCCGCGACGGGCTGTACGGCTGCCACGACCAGCAGGGCGGGCAGCAGCGTGTCCCGTACGGCCGGGTCGGAGGTGAACAGCGGGACGAACAGCGGCCGCGCGGCGATCACCAGCACCCCCAGCACCACGCCGGTGGCGATGCCCCACTGCACCATGCGGCGGCATGCCGCGCGCGCCCCCTCGGTGTCCCCCGCGCCGAGTTGGCGGCCGATGATCGCCTGCCCGGCTATCGCTATGGCGTCCAGCGCGAAGGCGAGCAGGTTCCACAGGGAGAGGACGATCTGGTGCGCCGCCGTCTCGCTGTCGCCGAGCCGGGCCGCGACCGCCGTCGCGATCATCAGCACCGCCCGCAGCGCGAGCGTACGGACCAGCAGCGGCACCCCGGTCCGGGCGCAGGCCCGTATCCCGGCGGCGTCGGGCCGCAGCGGGGCGCCGTGCCGCCGCGCGCCCCGTACGACGACGGCGAGGTAGACGGCCGCCATGGCCCACTGCGCGGCGACCGTGCCCCAGGCGGAGCCCGCGATGCCGAGCCCGGCGCCGTAGACGAGCGCGAGGTTGAGCACGGCGTTGAGGGCGAAGCCGCCGACGGCGACGTACAGCGGGGTCCGGGTGTCCTGGAGCCCCCGCAGCGCCCCCGTGGCCGCGAGCACGACGAGCATGGCGGGCACGCCCAGTGCGCTGATCCGCAGATAGTCGGCGGCGTACGGGGCCGCGGCCGGGGAGGCGCCGAAGAGCTCGACGAGTGCCGGAGCGGTGGGCAGCACGGCGCCGACGATCGCGGCACCCAGCAGCAGGGCGAGCCAGATACCGTCCATGCCCTGCCGGACGGCCCCCCGGAGGTCTCCCGAACCCACCCGGCGCGCGACGGCGGCGGTGGTGGCGTAGGCGAGGAAGACGAAGACGCCGACGGCGGTGGTGAGGAGTGCCGCGGCGATGCCCAGCCCGGCGAGCTGCGGGGTGCCGAGGTGGCCGACGATGGCGCTGTCGGCCATCACGAACAGGGGCTCCGCGACGAGCGCGCCGAAGGCCGGCAGGGCCAGGGCGACGATCTCGCGGTCGTGCGCGTGGGCCATGGGCAGGCGGCGGGGGAGGGTGTGACTCACAGGTCCCATTCAATCTTCCACAGGTAATGAGCGCAATGGCCTTTTGTCACTTACTCGGCGTTGTGAACCGCGATCTTCTCTGTGCCGTTTGTCGCCATCTGGGCCCGGCCGCAAAACTTTTTCTCCTCAACAGCCGGTGGATGACAAACATGCAGGTCAGAAGCGCGCTCATGGCGGTGGAGTGGTGTTGTCCACAGCGCTTTCCCCCGACCCGTGCACAGGTTGGAGGGGGTTCTCCACAGCTTGGGGCCCCTCATCCACATGCCCTGTGGATAACCAGATTGGCTGACGGTGCCCGCGGGCCTACCGTGGACCGGCGCCCACCGTCCGTTCCCGTCTCCCAGGCCCCCTTTCGACCTTACGAGACCGGCGTCATCCCGACGCGCCACAACCGGAGCCGGGCGTCCTGTTTGTCGGAGCCGTGCCGTAAGAAAGAGAGGCACGGTGAGGTCCGCTTCGCGGACGGGAGGAGGTGGTGGGGGTGAGCGTCCCCGAGCCCATGGACGACCCCTGGGCGGGCGGCGGCCCCGGCGACCGTCTCCCCTTCCCCCGCTCCCGTCGTGCCGACGGCCGTGGTGACGGCCGTTCCCGCGAGCAGCACGACCGCGGGGGCGACGACAGCGCCTGGCAGGGCCAGCAGTCCGGCGGCTTCGAGCGCGTCCCCCCGCAGGACGTCGACGCCGAGCAGTCCGTCCTCGGCGGCATGCTGCTCTCGAAGGACGCGATCGCCGACGTCGTCGAGGTCCTCAAGGGCAGCGACTTCTACAAGCCCGCGCACGAGACCGTCTACCAGGCCATCCTCGACCTCTACGCCAAGGGCGAGCCCGCCGACCCGATCACGGTCGCGGCGGAGCTCACCAAGCGCGGCGAGATCGCCCGCGTCGGCGGTGCGTCGTATCTGCACACCCTGGTTCAGACCGTCCCGACCGCGGCCAACGCCGAGTACTACGCCGAGATCGTCCATGAGCGTGCGGTCCTGCGGCGGCTGGTCGAGGCGGGCACCCGCATCACGCAGATGGGATACGCGGCCGACGGCGACGTCGACGACATCGTCAACAACGCCCAGGCCGAGATCTACGCCGTCACCGAGCAGCGCACCAACGAGGACTACCACCCGCTCGGCGACATCATGGAGGGCGCGCTCGACGAGATCGAGGCCATCGGCTCGCGCAGCGGCCAGATGTCCGGCGTCCCCACCGGCTTCACGGACCTCGACGCCCTGACGAACGGCCTCCACCCCGGCCAGATGATCGTCATCGCCGCCCGTCCCGCGATGGGCAAGTCGACGCTCGCGCTGGACTTCGCCCGGGCCTGCTCGATCAAGAACGATCTGCCGAGCGTCATCTTCTCCCTCGAAATGGGCCGCAACGAGATCGCGATGCGTCTCCTCTCCGCCGAGGCCCGGGTCGCCCTGCACCACATGCGTTCGGGTTCGATGACCGATGACGACTGGACGCGCCTCGCGCGCCGCATGCCCGACGTCTCCGCCGCGCCGCTCTACATCGACGACTCCCCGAACCTGTCGATGATGGAGATCCGCGCCAAGTGCCGCCGTCTCAAGCAGCGCAACGACCTCAAGCTCATCGTCATCGACTACCTCCAGCTGATGCAGTCCGGCGGCGCCCGGCGCCCCGAGAGCCGTCAGCAGGAGGTCTCGGACATGTCCCGTAACCTCAAGCTCCTCGCCAAGGAGCTCGAGGTCCCGGTCATCGCGCTGTCGCAGCTGAACCGTGGCCCGGAGCAGCGTACGGACAAGAAGCCGATGGTCTCCGACCTGCGTGAGTCCGGCTCCATCGAGCAGGACGCCGACATGGTCATCCTGCTCCACCGCGAGGACGCGTACGAGAAGGAGTCGCCCCGCGCGGGCGAGGCGGACCTGATCGTGGCCAAGCACCGAAACGGCCCGACGGCCACGATCACGGTGGCCTTCCAGGGCCACTACTCGCGCTTCGTGGACATGGCCCAGACCTGATCGCAGGGGCCTTGTGAAGGCGCCCGACTCCGTCGCCCCGGAAGGAACCCATGCGAGTGAGCGCCCCCCGCGACCTGGCCGCACTGCCGTATGCGCACCACCTCGAGCCCTTCACCGGCGAGCTCGAGCAGGCGGGCGCCTACGAACGGCTCCACTTCGACGGCTCCTCCTTCCAGGACGCGGAAGCAGGCAGTGCCCTCTTCAGTGAGTCGGCCTTCTCCTCGGCCGCCTTCGACCGTGGCCGTCTGCGGCGTTCCCGGTTCGACGAGGTGTGGCTGCACGCCGTCCGTATGGTCGGGACGAACCTCGCGGAGACCACTTGGCTGGACAGCGAGTGCGTCGCCGGTGTCTTCGCCGGTACGGAGATCCACGGTGCCGAGATGCGCCGTGTCGTCTTCCACCAGTGCAAACTCGACTCGGTCAACCTGCGCGCGACCACGCTGAAGGACGTCGTCTTCGTCGACTGCCTCCTGCGCGACGTGGACTTCGGCGGTGCGGAACTGACCGACGTCCGCTTCCCCGGATCGTCCTTGGACCGGGCACGGTTCGACAAGGCCAGGCTGACGAGGGTCGACCTGCGCGAGGCCACCGCGCTGGGCATCGCCTCCGGGATCGGATCCCTGAACGGCGCGACGATCAGCACGGCCCAACTGTTCGACCTGGCACCGGTCTTGGCGCAGCACATCGGCCTCAGCGTGAAAGACGACTGACCCGGCGCAGTGATCTGACGCAGCCTCAGCCGTCGAACTCCGTGAGGTCGAGGCGGCTGAGGCGCTCGGGGTCGGTGAGGATGTCGATCGCGGTGATCCTGCCGCCCCTGACCGTGAACGCCATGAGGGACAGGGGGCGTCCGTCCATCGTGGCGAGGGCCCCCGCGACTCCGTTGACGAGTACGGGCCGGGTGGCCCCGGCGAAACGGGCGCCCAGGACGGCCTGTTCGGACACGGCGGCGACGCCGCGGCGGACCAGGCTCGGGCGTCGGCTGCCGCCGTCGGAGCGGACCACGACGTCCGGGTCGAGGACGGTGACGAGCGCCTCGAAGTCGCCGCCGCGGGCGGCGGCGAGGAAGGCGTCGACGACCTCGCGCTGGCGGGGCAGGTCGGTGTCGGGGGCCGTATCGGCGCCCTGCACCCGGCGGCGGGCGCGGCTCGCGAGCTGGCGGGTCGCCGCCGGGGTGCGCCCGAGGGCGGGGGCGATCTCGTCGAAGGGCAGGGCGAACATGTCGTGCAGGACGAACGCGAGCCGCTCGGCGGGGGCCAGCGTGCCCAGGACGACGAGCAGCGCGAGGCCGACGGAGTCGGCCAGCAGCGCCTCGTGTTCGGGGTCGACGGCCTCGGTGCCGTCGACGACCGGGTCGGGCAGCCGTACCCGCTCCTCCAGCGACTCCTCCCGGCGCGAGGTGCGCGAGCGCAGCATGTCGAGGCACACCCGGCCGACGACCGTGGTCAGCCAGCCGCCCAGGTTCTCCACGGTGTCGGCGTCGGAGCGGCTGAGCCGGATCCAGGCCTCCTGGACGGCGTCGTCCGCCTCGGTGAGCGAGCCGAGCATCCGGTAGGCCACCGCCTTCAGATGCCCGCGGTGCTCCTCGAAGCGCTCCGCCAGGAAGTCGTTCTCGCCCATCGGCTCCATCGGCTCCATCGGCCCCGTCTTTCAGTGTCTTTCGGTCGTGATCGCCATGATCATGACGAAGTCTGGGCGACGGATGTGACATCCCCGGCCCCGAAGTGACGGAGGCCACCCTCGAGCAGGCCGAAGGCCGCCTCGGCGTTGGCGACCGCGTCGGGGTGGACGGCGTCCGCCGTCTCGCCCGCGAGCATGCGCCGCAGGTTCTCGGCGTACAAGGCCTCGTGGGTCCCGGCCAGTTGGGCCGCTACGGCCTCGGCGAGCACCGGGGGGCCGGGGAGCTCGGCGGCGAGCAGGGCGTGGCCCCGCCGGGTGAGGACCAGGGCCCGCGCGGAGAGCGAGGGGGTGCTGTGCACGAGGCGGCACACGCCCAGGACGGTCGGGGAGTCGTTGAGCCCGGTGGAGGCGTCGCGTGCGTCGAGCGCGGCCAGGAAGGCGCGGCGCAGGGCCGCGAGGGGGGACTCGCCGGCGGCCCGCTCGCGGACGATGCGGGCCGCGTCGGGGACGTGCTCCTCGAGGGGGCGCAGGACGAGGTCCTCCTTGGTGGGGAAGTAGTTGAAGACCGTCATCTTGGAGACGTCCGAGGTCTCCGCGATCTGGGCCACGGTGACGTTGTCGAAGCCGTGCTCGAGGAACAGGCCGATGGCGTTGGAGAAGAGCAGCTGCGTGGTCCGGAGCTTCTTGCGCTCCCGCAGGCCGAGTTGTCCGGTCATGGCTCCAGCATACCCAGTACAAGCTTCGGCCGGGCTTAAATATTGACCCGATCTATATTTTCTCTCTATGATCGTCGCATGACAACGATCAGCGCCGAGGCCGGCGCTCCGGCTCTGCTGGGCCACCGCCGTCCCGTCGTCACCGGCGCGGTGTTCGCCGTGACCGCTGTGGCCAATGCGCTCCAGTTCGTGATCCCCGGGATGCTTGAACACCTCCAGCGCACCCCGCAGGGCCTGCACGGGCAGTGGTGGCGGTCGGTGACCTCGCTGTTCGTCCAGGACGGCGGCGTGATCGGAACGCTGTCCAACCTGCTCTTCCTGGCGCTGATCGGCGCGGTGGCCGAGCAGGTGCTCTCCCGCCGCGCCTGGCTGGTGCACTACTTCGGAGCCGGTGTGGCCGCCGAGTTCATCGGCTACGCATGGCAGCCGGTCGGCGGCGGCAACTCGATCGCGATCTGCGGCCTGACCGGTTCGGTCGCCTTCGCGATATGGCGCGGCGACGGCCGCCTCCCCGCCGCCGCGCCCCGCGTACTGCTGATCTGGTGCGCCGCGCTGCTGGCCACGATGGCGAGTGTGGCGCTGGTGCCGGGCATCGTGGGTGCCGTGGTGGCGGGGACCGTGATCGAGAAGATGCGGGCCCGCGGCGCGGCCCGCTGGGCCGCCGTCGCGGCGGTGGCGACAGCGCTGGTCCTCGCGGCCGCGCAGAACATCCACGGCGGCGCGCTCCTGATCGGCATGGCCTTCACCGCCCTCACCGTCCTTGCCCCGCGCGCCCGTTCCGGTTCATGACGCGCGGGGTCTTCATGACGCGCGGGGTCGCACCACCGTCACCACCATCACCAGCGACGCGAGCACCGTCAGTCCGCCGCCGATCCACAACACCCCGGCCGTGGTGAGGCCGTCGACCGCGAAGCCGCCGAACAGCGCGCCCAGGGCGATGGACAGGTTGAACACCGCGACGTACAGCGAGGACGCGGCCTCGGTCGCGTCCGGCGCGGCCTTGAGGACCCACGTCTGCATGCTGACCGGCACGGCCCCGTAGCCCAGCCCCCAGAGGACCAGCACGGCCGCCGCGGCCGGCGTTCCGCCGTCGCCGGCCAGGGCGAGCGCGGCCATGGCGGCGGCGAGCACGGCCCCGATGCCGGTGACGACACGGCGGACGTGCCGGGTGACCAGCGCACCGGCGAGGAAGTTGCCGGCGATCCCGGCCACGCCGAAGACCAGCAGCAGCACGCCGATCGCGCTGCCGTCGATGCCGTCGTCCCGCAGCACCGGGCGCAGGAAGGTGTAGGCCACGAAGTGGCCGGTGATGACGAGGAAGGTGACGGCGAGTCCGGCCCGCAGCCCGGAGAACGCGCGCAGCAGCCGGGGCAGTTCGGCCAGAGTGATCGTCCGGGTCGCGGGCAGGGGCGGCAGCAGAAAGACCATGCAGGTCAGCGCGGCCAGCCCCAGCAGTCCCACGGCCGCGAAGGCGGTACGCCAGCCGCTGAGGTCGCCGAGCAGGGTGCCGGTGGGCACGCCGAGTACGGACGCGGTCTCGACCCCGCCGAAGATCACGGCGGTGGCCCGGCCCACGTGCTCCTCCGGCACCAGCCGCAGGGCGATGCCCCCGGCGATCGCCCAGAAGCCGCCGACGCTGATCCCGATGAGGAACCGGGCCGCCAGGACCACGGCGAAGTACGGTGCACAGGCGGACGCCAGATTGGCGGCGCCCACGATGCCGATCAGCGCGACGAGCACGAGGCGCCGGTCCACGTGCCCGGTGGCCACGGTCACCAGGGGCGCCGAGACCGCGGCCACGAGGCCGGGCACGGTGACCATCAGGCCGGCCGTACCCTCCGACACGTCGAGCGCGGAGGCGACCGGGGTGAGCAGACCGACGGGCAGCAGCTCGGAGGTCATGAGGGAGAAGATGCCCAGCGTCACCGCGAGGACGGCCGCCCACCCCTTCAGGGGCGAGCGGACGTCGTCGTCGGTGGCCGGGGTACCGGCCAGGGTCATGGCGTCGCCCGTCATTCCGTGCCCGGCGGCGATGGGGGTACCCCCATGCGTTCAGCCATGGGGGCGCGTGGTGACGTTCATCCGGTTCCACACGTTGGCCGTGAAGATCACCGAGATGAGCTGGGCCAGCTCCTGCTCGTCGAAGTGCCGGGCGGCGCGGTCGTACACGTCGTCCGGGACGCCGCCCGGCAGCAGGGTCACGGCCTCGGTCAGGGCGAGCGCGGCGCGCTCCCGGGCGGTGAACAGGTGCGAGTCCTCCCAGGCGCTGAGCTGGTAGATCCGCTCCTCGGTCTCGCCCGCCTTGCGCGCGTCCTTCGTGTGGTAATCGATGCAGTACGTGCAGCGGTTGAGCTGCGAGGTGCGGATCTGGACCAGCTCGAGGACGACCGGGTCGACGCCCGCCCGGGCGGCGCCGTCCAGGGCCAGGACGGCCTTGTAGACCTTGGGCGCGAGGGCGTGGAAGTTCATGCGTTCGGTGCTGTGGATCTCTGTCATGTGCTTCACCCTAGGAACGGCAGAGACCGCCCGAGGGGTGCATTTCCGCGCCGGAAAGACGGGTCAATTCTTCTGCCTCAGGCACCATAAGGTCGTGACGTGTGTGAGCCGAGATGCCTATGGTGCGGCAATGACCACTGCACACGAGGAGTTCACCGAGCTGCTGCCCGCCACCCGACGGGCCCTGCTGCACCGGGTCGCCGTTGCCCAGGCGGAGGACCGTATGCCCTCCCTCACGGCGGCGGTGATGCGCGAGGGACGGATGGTGTGGTCCGCCGGGCGCGGCAGCGTGGACGGGCGGACACCGGACGCCGGCACCCAGTACCGCATCGGCTCGCTCACCAAGACCTTCGCCGCGGTCCTGGTCCTGCGGCTGCGCGACGAGGGGCTGCTGGACCTGGACGACCCCTTGGCCAAGCACCTCGACGTGCCCGAGGCCGCCGAGGCCACCATCGCCCAGCTGCTGTCGCACAGTTCGGGCCTGGCGGCCGAGGCGCGCGGCCCGTGGTGGGAGCGTACGGACGGCGCACTGCGCCCCGAGCGCGCGGACATCTTCGGCGAGCGCCCGCGGAAGCACCCGGCCGGGCGCCTGTACCACTACTCCAACCCCGGGTACGCGCTGGTCGGCGCGCTCGTCGAGCAACTGCGCGGGGAGAGCTGGTACGAGGTGCTGCGCCGTGAGGTGCTGGAGCCGCTCGGCATGCGGCGCACGACGTACGCGCCCGCGGCGCCGCACGCGGACGGCTGGGCCGTGCACCCGTGGGCGGACGCCCTGCTGCCCGAACCCGCCGCGGACACCGGGCTGTTGGCCCCGGCCGGACAGCTGTGGTCGACGGCCGCAGACCTGTGCCGGTACGCGGCCTTCCTGCTGCACGGCGACGACCGGGTGCTCGATGCCGCGTCGCTGGCGGAGATGCGCCGCCCGGCGGTCGAGCCGCAGGGTGCCGACTGGTCCGACGGCTACGGCCTCGGCCTGCAACTGGCCCGTCGCCACGGGCGGTTCGTGTGCGGGCACACCGGCTCGATGCCGGGGTTCGTGGCAACGCTCTGGGCGAGTCCGGACGAGGACGTCGCGGCGGTCGCGCTGGCGAACAGGACATCGGGACCGGTGGAGCCGGTGGTCGCGGACCTGGTGGACACGGTCGTACGGCACGAGCCCCGCATCCCCGCACCGTGGCGTCCGCTCGACGCGGTGGACCCGGCCCTGCTCGAGCTGACCGGCCCCTGGTACTGGGGCGCCGCCCCGATGACCCTGCGCCTCCGCGCACACCGCGGGCTGGAGCTGTCGGCACTCGGCAACTCCGGCCGCGAGGCACGGTTCCGCGCGGAGGCGGACGGGACGTGGACGGGGCTCGACGGGTACTACGCGGGGGAGACCCTCACGGTCGTACGGCACCCGGACGGGACGGTGAGCCACCTGGATGTCGGCACGTTCGTCTTCACGCGTGAGCCGTATGCGCCTGGTGGTGCGGTGCCGGGCGGGGTGGACGGGGGTGGCTGGCGCTAGGGTTTGAGCCCCGGACCCGCCCTCCCCCCCCCCCCCCCCCCACCACCCCCCCCCCCCCCCCCCCCCCCCCCCCCCCCTCTCCCCCCCCCCCCCCCCCCCCCCCCCCCCCCCCCCCCCCCCCCCCCCCCCCCCCCCCCCCACGGCCGGGTGGGGGGTGGCGGCTTGCGTCAGATCCTGGTCCAGGCCTCGGTGAGGACGCCGCGGATGATCTGCTCGATCTCGTCGAACGTCGACTGGTCGGAGATCAGCGGCGGGGCGACCTGGATGACCGGGTCGCCCCGGTCGTCGGCCCGGCAGTACAGGCCGTTCTCGAAGAGCTTCTTGGACACGAAGCCGTAGAGCAGCCGCTCGCACTCCTCGGAGGTGAACGACTCCTTGGTGGCCTTGTCCTTCACCAGCTCGATGCCGTAGAAGAAGCCGTTGCCGCGCACGTCGCCGACGATCGGCAGGTCCGTCAGCTTGGACAGCGTGCCGGAGAATGCCGCCTCGTTGTCGAGCACGTGCTGGTTGAGGCCCTCGCGCTCGAAGATGTCGAGGTTGGCCAGGGCGACGGCCGAGGAGACCGGGTGGCCGCCGAAGGTGTAGCCGTGCAGGAAGACATTGCTGCCCCGGAAGAACGGCTCGGCGATCCGGTCGGAGATCACGGCGGCGCCGATGGGGGAGTACCCGGAGGTCATGCCCTTGGCGCAGGTGATGATGTCCGGCACGTAGCCGAACTTGTCGCAGGCGAACATCGTGCCGAGCCGGCCGAAGGCGCAGATGACCTCGTCCGAGACCAGCAGCACGTCGTACCGGTCGCAGATCTCGCGCACCCGCTGGAAGTACCCGGGCGGCGGCGGGAAGCAGCCGCCCGCGTTCTGCACGGGCTCGAGGAAGACGGCGGCGACGGTGTCCGGGCCCTCGAAGAGGATCTCCTGCTCGATCTGGTCGGCGGCCCAGCGGCCGAACGCCTCGGGGTCGTCCCCGTGCTCCGGGGCGCGGTAGATGTTGGTGTTGGGCACCTTGTGCGCGCCGGGCACCAGCGGCTCGAACGGGGCCTTGAAGGCCGGGAGTCCGGTGATGGAGAGGGCGCCCTGCGGGGTGCCGTGGTAGGCGAGGGCCCGGGAGATCACCTTGTACTTGGTGGGGTTGCCGGTGAGCTTGTGGTACTGCTTCGCCAGTTTCCACGCGGTCTCGACGGCCTCGCCGCCGCCGGTGGTGAAGAAGACCTTGTTGAGATCGCCCGGGGCGTAGTGGGCCAGCCGCTCGGCCAGTTCGACGGCCTTGGGGTGGGCGTAGCTCCACACCGGGAAGAAGGCCAGCTCCTGCGCCTGCTTGGCGGCGGCCTCGGCGAGCTCGGCGCGGCCGTGGCCGGCCTGGACCACGAACAGCCCGGCGAGACCGTCGAGGTAGCGCTTGCCCTTGTCGTCGAATATGTACGTGCCCTCGCCGCGCACGATGGTGGGCACGGGCGCGTTCTCGTACGACGACATGCGGGTGAAGTGCATCCACAGGTGGTCGTACGCCGTACTGGAATGGTCCTTGCTCACGGCTATCGAGTTCCCCAGGTATAGGTCTGTTTGCGGAGCTTGAGATAGACGAAGGTCTCGGTGGAGCGCACACCCGGCAGGGTCCGGACGCGCTTGTTGATCGTTTCGAGGAGGTGCTCGTCGTCCTCGCAGACGATCTCGATGAGGAGATCGAACGAGCCCGCGGTCACCACCACGTACTCCACCTCGTCCATCGCGGTGAGGGCGTCGGCGACCGGGTCGAGGTCGCCCTCGACATTGATGCCGATCATCGCCTGCCGCCGCAGCCCCACGGTCAGCGGGTCGGTGACGGCGACGATCTGCATCACGCCCTGGTCGAGCAGCTTCTGCACACGCTGCCGCACGGCCGCCTCGGACAGCCCCACGGCCTTGCCGATCGCCGCGTAGGGGCGGCGGCCGTCCTCCTGGAGCTGCTCGATGATCGCCAGGGAGACGGAGTCGAGCGGCGGTGTGCCGGTCGCGCTCTTCGGATCTGCACTACGAGTGGCCACGGGTCCACTGTGCATGAGGAGTCCGCTGTGGGGCAAGCCTCGAAGTGATGAAATTCGTTGTTAGGGGATCCGATGGCCACTGATTTCGTTGTTCTATGTGTTTGGGTGTATCGAAAACGTCGCCCTCCTGACTAGGCTGGGCGTCTCACACGCCGGACATCTCACAGGAGAGGTGCATAAGTGACCGCCGAGCTCCGCAGTCTGCGCAACTACATCAACGGAGAGTTCCGGGACGCCGCCGACGGGCGGACCACCGAGGTGATCAACCCGGTGACGGGCGAGCCCTATGCCACCGCCCCGCTGTCCGGCGCGGCCGATGTCGACGCCGCCATGGCGGCGGCCGCGGATGCCTTCCCCCACTGGCGCGACCTCGTGCCCGCCGAGCGCCAGAAGGTCCTGCTCAAGATCGCCGACGCCTTCGAGGCGCGGGCGGAGGAGCTGATCGCCGCCGAGTCGGAGAACACCGGCAAGCCGCTGGCGCTCACCCGCAGCGAAGAGGTCCCCCCGATGGTGGACCAGGTCCGCTTCTTCGCCGGCGCCGCCCGGCTGCTGGAGGGCCGCTCGGCCGGCGAGTACATGGAGGGGATGACCTCCATCGTCCGGCGCGAGCCGATCGGTGTCTGCGCCCAGGTGGCGCCGTGGAACTACCCGATGATGATGGCCGTGTGGAAGTTCGCCCCGGCGCTCGCCGCGGGCAACACCGTCGTCCTCAAGCCGTCGGACACCACCCCCGCCTCCACCGTCCTGATCGCCGAGATCATCGGCGGGGTCCTGGAGGAACTGGGCCACCCCAAGGGCGTGTTCAACGTCATCTGCGGCGACCGCGAGACGGGCCGGCTGATGGTCGAGCACCCGGTGCCCGCGCTCGCCGCGATCACCGGCTCCGTACGGGCCGGCAAGCAGGTCGCCGAGTCCGCCTCCCGCGACCTCAAGCGCGTCCACCTCGAGCTGGGCGGCAAGGCACCGGTCGTCGTCTTCGAGGACGCCGACATCGCCAAGGCCGTCGAGGACATCGCCGTCGCCGGCTACTTCAACGCCGGCCAGGACTGTACGGCCGCGACCCGGGTACTGGTGCACGAGTCGGTGCACGACGAGTTCGTCACCGCCCTGGCCAAGGCCGCAGCCGACACGAAGACCGGCCGGCCGGACGACGAGGACGTGCTCTACGGCCCCCTCAACAACGCCAACCAGCTCAAGCAGGTGACCGGCTTCATCGAGCGGCTGCCCGCACACGCCAAGGTCGAGGCCGGCGGCCACCGGGTCGGTGACAAGGGCTACTTCTTCGCCCCCACCGTCGTCTCCGGGCTCAAGCAGGACGACGAGATCATCCAGCACGAGGTGTTCGGCCCGGTCATCACCGTCCAGTCCTTCACCGACGAGCAGCAGGCCGTCGCCTACGCCAACGGCGTCGCGTACGCGCTGGCGTCCTCGGTGTGGACCAAGGACCACGCGCGGGCCATGCGGATGTCCAAGGCGCTCGACTTCGGCTGCGTCTGGATCAACACGCACATCCCGCTCGTCGCCGAGATGCCGCACGGCGGCTTCAAGCAGTCCGGCTACGGCAAGGACCTGTCGGCCTACGGCTTCGAGGACTACACGCGCATCAAGCACGTGATGACCTCCCTCGGCTGAGGACGGTCTCGGGATCACGGGCCGGCGGCCGTTATCATCGGCGGTCGGCCCGGCGCCCCCAGCGCGCAAGGAGCCGACCGCCCGTCCCCGCCGTCCCGCCGGAATTGCGAGTGAGCCCTTGAAGTCCCTGTCCCGCCGTTCTCTGCTGCGCGCGCTGGGCGCGGGCGCGGGGGCCGCCGCGCTCGCCGGATGCGGCGTGCCCGCCGCGTACATCGCCCCCGGCGACCGGACCGCGGCCGACCGCTCGGCGGCCGACCGGCGGCTCACCTTCGCCAACTGGCCGCTCTACATCGACACCGACGAGCACGACCCCCAGCGGCGGCCGACGCTGGAGGGCTTCGAGAAGCGCAGCGGCATCTCGGTGAAGTACACCGAGGAGATCAACGACAACGACGAGTTCTTCGGCAAGATCGGCCCGGCCCTGATGAACCACCAGGACACCGGCCGGGACATCATCGTCGTCAGCGACTGGATGTGCGCCCGCTACGTCCGCCTCGGCTGGGTCCAGGAGATGGACCGCACGCGCCAGCCCCACGTCGCCCGCAACCTCGACCCGCTGCTGCGCAAGCCGTCCTTCGACCCCGGGCGGCGGCACACCGTCCCGTGGCAGTCCGGCATCACGGGCATCGCCTACCACCGCAAGAAGCTCGGCCGCGAGATACGGCACACCTCCGACCTCTGGAAGCCCGACCTGCGCGGCCGGGTCACGCTGCTGGCCGGGATGGACGAGGCGTTCTCCCTGCTGATGCAGGGCAACGGCGCGGACGTCACCCGCTGGACCGCCGACGACTTCCACACCATGACCGACCAGCTGCGCCGCCTCGTGCGGGCGCGGCACATCCGGCGCTTCACCGGCAACGACTACATCAAGGAGCTCTCCTCCGGCGATGTCCTGGCCTGCCAGGCCTACTCCGGCGACATCATCCAGCTCCAGGCCGACAACCCGGACATCGAGTTCGTCGTGCCGCAGGAGGGCGCGGAGCTGTGGGCCGAGAGCCTGATGATCCCGGACCTGGCCCGCCACAAGCGCAGCGCCGAGCAGCTCATCGACTACTACTACGAGCCCGAGGTGGCCGCGAAGCTCGCCGCTTCGGTCAACTACGTCTGTCCCGTGCCCGCCGCCCGTGAGGTGCTCGCCTCGTCGAAGGACAAGGACACCGCGGCGCTCGCGGAGAACCCGCTGATCTTCCCCAGCGACGACATGCGCAAGCGGCTCGCGACCGCCCGCGACATGACGCCCAGGGAGCGGCCGGAGTTCGAGAAGGAGTGGAACGAGATCGTCGGGCTCTAGGAGGCCAGTGCCCGGAGTGCCGCGACCCGGTTCGTCGTGATCGAATCCACCCCGGCGCGCAGCAGCCGCCGCATGGTGTACCCGGTGTCGGCCGTCCAGGCGGACACCCGCAGCCCGGCGTCGTGGTCGCGTGCCACGACCTCCGGAGTCACCAGTCCGAAGCGGTAGTTGAGCCAGTGCGGGCGCACCGCCGCGAGCAGCGCCGGGCGGGGCGGGACGGACCTCGTCCAGGTGAGCGCGATCTCGGCGTCCGGGTCGGCCCGGCGGACCTCGAGCATCGACGGCGTGCCACCGCAGTAGTAGACCCGCCCGGCGGCCCCGTGGGCGTGCACCTCGGCGACCGCTCGCTGCGCCGCGGCCGGGTCCGGCAGGTCGATGAACAGCCGGCCGGGGCCCTCCTCGGCGAGCGCCTCCCGCAGGGTGGGCACCCCGCCGCCGGTCAGCCCGGAGACCTCGTCCGCCGAGAGCGCGGCGAGGGGGCGGTCGTGCCCCCACAGCCGCGCCAGCGTCGCGTCGTGCAGCAGCACGGGCACGCCGTCCCGGGTGAGCCGGACATCGATCTCCACCGATCCCGCCCCCGCCCGCCAGGCCGAGCGGAGCGAGGGCAGGGTGTTCTCGCGGTGGACGTAGGGGTCGCCGCGGTGACCGACGACGGTGAACGCTCGCATGCGGGCCATTGTGTCCGTCGGGTCAGCGACGGGCCAGCCAGTCGGCGGTGTAGGCGTCGATCTCGGCGGTGAGCGCCGCCTTGCCCGGGGCGTCCAGGAAGGACACCTCGACGGCGTTCTTGGCGAGACCGGCGATGCCCCGCTCGTCGAGGCCGAGCAGCCGGGCCGCGACCGCGTACTCGGTGTTGAGGTCGGTGCCGAACATGGGCGGGTCGTCGCTGTTGATGGTCACCAGGACGCCGGCGGCGACCATCTCCTTGACGGGGTGCCGCTCGATGTCCGCCACGGCGCGGGTCGCCAGGTTGGAGGTCGGGCAGACCTCCAGCGGGATGCGGTGCTCGGCCAGGTGCGCCAGCAGCTTCGGGTCCTGCGTGGCGCTGGTGCCGTGGCCGATGCGCTCGGCGCGCAGCTCGGTCAGGGCGTCCCAGATCGTCTGCGGGCCGGTGGTCTCGCCGGCGTGCGGGACGCTGTGCAGGCCCGCGGCGATGGCCCGGTCGAAGTATGGCTTGAACTGGGGCCGGGGGACGCCGATTTCGGGGCCGCCGAGCCCGAACGAGACCAGACCCTCCGGCCGCAGGTCGCAGGCGATGCGGGCCGTTTCCTCGGCGGCCTCCAGGCCTGCCTCGCCGGGGATGTCGAAGCACCAGCGCAGGGTCACGCCCAGCTCGGTCTCGGCCGCCTTGCGGGCGTCCTCGATCGCCTCGACGAAGGCGCCGTCCGGGATGCCGCGCTTGGTCGAGCTGTACGGGGTGACGGTCAGCTCGGCGTAGCGGATGTTCTGGCGGGCCATGTCGCGGGCGACCTCGTAGGTCAGCAGCCGGATGTCCTCGGCGTCGCGGATGAGGTCGACCACGGAGAGATAGACCTCGACGAAGTGCGCGAAATCGCGGAAGGTGAAGAAGTCCGCCAATGCCTCGGGGTCGGTGGGCACCGGCGAATCGGGGTGCCGGGCGGCCAGCTCGGCGACGATGCGGGGCGAGGCGGAACCGACGTGGTGCACGTGCAGCTCCGCTTTCGGGAGCCCGGCGATGAACGGGTCGAGGGACATGCAGGCCTCCAAGGGCTGTTCGAACCGTGGGCGGCAACGTGGGCGTCGATCATCGTATGCGTCGTGGGCATGGCGACCGGAACGAGGGCTTAGCATGACGGCACAGCCGATGGGGAGGGACATGTCCGACCGGGACACACCGCAGCCACAGCCGCAGGAACCGTTCGGCGGGCCGCCCGTGCCGCCCGTACCCCTCGCGCCCACCGGTCCGGGCACCCCCAGCGCCTACCAGCCGCCGCCGATGCCCCCGTACCCCCAGGGGCCGTACCCGCAGGGGTCGTACGCCTATCCGGGCGGGCCCTACGGAGCGGGCTGGAGCGCCCCCGCCCCTGTTCCCGCGGTGCCCAGCAACGGCTTCGGCACGGCCGCCCTGGTGCTGGGCATCGTGGCGTTCGTCCTGTCGTGGACCATGGTGTTCGGCGTCGTGCTCGGTGTGCTCGCGATCGTCTTCGGCGCGATCGGCATGGGCAAGTCCGGCCGGGGCGAGGCGGCCAACCGGGGCCAGGCCCTCACGGGCCTGATCATGGGCAGCGCGGGCTTCATCGTCGCCATCGTGCTGGTGATACTGATCGCCACCCATCACCACAGCCACCGCGGCAGCGATCCCGTGGAGGAGGACGACCCCGACGCGACCTACGGGGCCTACCTGTCCGCGCCGCCCGGGCCCGCGCCGCTCGTGTTCGCCGCCAGGCGCTGACGGGCGAGGCGTTGACGGGCCTCCATCAGCGCGAAGCCCAGCAGGTTCTCCCCGCGCCAGCGTGCCGGGTCCTGCGCCCGTTCGTCGTCGGCCGCCAGGCCTATGCCCCACACCCGGTCCAGGGGGCTGGCCTCCACGAGCACGCGCTCCCCGGTGCCCAGCAGATACTCCAGCAGCTCCGGGTGCTGCGCGAACTTGTGCACGCTGCCCTCGGTGACCAGCTCGAAGCAGTGCGCGCGCCACTTCTCCTCGTCGAAACCGCGCACCGCGCGGCCCGCGTCCTTCGCCTGCTTGGGGTGACCCGCGGCCAGCGCCTTGGCCTCCGCCTCGGGGTCGCCGAAGAGCCGGGCCTTGCCTGCCATCATCCAGTGCTCCGCCGTGGCGTACTCCACGCCGTCCACGGTGAAGGGTGACGGCCACCACTGGCTGAAGCACCCGGGGCCCGCGCTGCCGTCACGGCGGGGCCTATGACCCCAGAAATACACGTACTTGAAGTGCTCGCCGAGGGCGACGGCGGTGGTCAGTTCGGTCACGGAGCGTGGGCTTGTCATGCCGTCATCTTGGCACCCGGGACTGACAGTTGCTGATTCCGTCGCTGAAACAAAAAGCTGCGACGATATCCCTTGTTACATCCCTTTCGCTCTGCCAGGATCGGCGAACCCATCCAGGCAGCCCGGCCAGTATCGGGCCACTGGCGACCGTATGTCACTGTTATGTGTTCTACGCCCCCACACTCCTGGATCCTCACCCATGACAGAACCCGCCCTGAACGGCAGCGGCAGCAGCGGTAGCGACGTACGCCTCACCAAGATCAGCAAACGCTTCGGCGGCTTCACCGCCGTCCATCCGCTCGATCTGACCGTGCCCGGGGGCTCGTTCTTCGCCCTCCTCGGCGCCTCCGGCTGCGGCAAGACCACCACCCTGCGCATGATCGCCGGGCTGGAGGAGCCCACCACCGGCACCGTCGCGCTGGACGGCACGAACGTCACCGCTCTCCCTCCGTACAAGCGGCCTGTCAACACCGTCTTCCAGAGCTACGCGCTCTTCCCCCACCTGGACGTCCACGAGAACGTCGCCTTCGGCCTGCGCCGCCGCGGCATCAAGTCCGTCCGCAAGCAGGTCGACGAGATGCTCGAGCTCGTCCAGCTCGGCGACCTCGCCCGCCGCAGGCCCCAGCAGCTCTCCGGCGGACAGCAGCAGCGCGTCGCCGTCGCCCGCGCGCTCATCAACCGCCCGCAGGTGCTGCTCCTCGACGAGCCGCTCGGTGCCCTCGACCTCAAGCTCCGCCGCCAGATGCAGCTCGAGCTCAAGCGCATCCAGACCGAGGTCGGCATCACCTTCATCCATGTCACCCACGACCAGGAGGAGGCGATGACGATGGCCGACACCGTCGCCGTCATGAACGCCGGCCGGATCGAGCAGCTCGGTGCCCCCGCGGACCTCTACGAGACCCCGCGCACCACGTTCGTCGCCAACTTCCTGGGCACCTCCAACCTCATCGCCACCGAGGTCGTCGACACCTCCGGGGAGAATCTCGTGCTCCGTGCCGCCGGCACCACCCTCTCGCTCCCCGCGGCCCGATGTACCACCACCGCCCGGGCGGGCGGGAAGCTCCTGGCCGGCATCCGGCCGGAGAAGATCGCCCTCACCCCCGCCGAGGACGCCCGGACCATCGCCGATGGCCGCAACCGCATAACCGGCCGCATCGCCGACTGCAGCTTCACCGGCGTCGCCACGCAGTACCTCGTCGACAGCCCCGCGGGCACCGGTCTGTCCGTGTACCAGCAGAACGTCGACCGCGACTCCCGCCTGGCCCCCGGCGCCGAGGTCGTCCTGCACTGGAACCCGGGCCACGGCTTCGGCCTGGACGCCGCCCAGCGCATCGAGGCCGGCACGGACGTCGGCCTGGGGGAGGGGCCATCGTGACGACCGTCCCCAAAGCGGCCCGCCGCCGCAAGCTCGCCCCCTACTGGCTGCTGCTCCCGGGCGTTCTGTGGCTGCTCGTCTTCTTCGCCGCGCCCCTCGTCTACCAGGCGTCCACCTCCGTACAGACCGGTTCGCTCGAAGAGGGCTTCCGGGTCACCTGGCACTTCGCCACCTACGCGGACGCGCTGAGCCAGTACTACCCGCAGTTCCTGCGCTCCGTCGGCTACGCCGCCGTGGCCACGGCGCTCTGCCTGGTGCTGGGTTACCCGCTCGCGTACCTCATCGCCTTCCGCGCGGGCCGCTGGCGCCATGTGCTGATGGTCCTGGTCATCGCGCCGTTCTTCACCAGCTTCCTCATCCGCACCCTCGCCTGGAAGACGATCCTGTCCGACGGCGGACCCGTGGTCTCCGCGCTCGACTCGCTGCACGTCCTCGGCCTGACCGACGCCCTGGGCCTCACCGAGGGCCACCGGCTGCTGGCCACCCCGCTCGCGGTCGTCTGCGGCCTCACGTACAACTTCCTGCCCTTCATGATCCTGCCGCTCTACGCCTCCCTCGAACGCATCGACGGCAGGCTCCACGAGGCCGCCGGCGACCTCTACGCCCGGCCGCTGACCACCTTCCGCAAGGTGACGCTGCCGCTGTCCATGCCGGGAGTCGTCGCCGGGACGCTGCTCACCTTCATCCCCGCCGCGGGCGACTACATCAACGCCGAACTGCTCGGCTCCCCCGACCAGAAGATGATCGGCAACGTCATCCAGTCACAGTTCCTGCGCGTCCTGGACTACCCGACGGCCGCCGCCCTGTCCTTCATCCTCATGGCCGCGATCCTCGCCATGGTCACCGTCTACATCCGCCGGTCCGGGACGGAGGAGGTGGTCTGATGCGCGTGCTCCGCCGCAACCTGGTCGTGATCGCCGGTCTGCTGACGCTGGCGTACCTGCTGCTGCCCAACGTCGTCGTGACGGTCTTCTCCTTCAACAAGCCCAACGGCCGCTTCAACTACGAGTGGCAGCGCTTCTCCACGGACGCCTGGACCCACCCCTGCGACGTCGCCGACCTGTGCGGTTCGCTCTCCCTCAGCCTGCGGATCGCCGTGTGGGCCACGATCGGCGCGACCGTCCTGGGCACCCTGATCGCCTTCGCGCTCGCCCGCTACCGCTTCCGGGCCCGCTCGTCCGTCGGCACGCTGATCTTCCTGCCGATGGCGATGCCCGAGGTGGTCATGGCCGCCTCGCTGGCCACGCTCTTCCTCAACATGGGCGTCAGCTTCGGCTTCTGGACCATCCTGATCGCCCACATCACCTTCTGCCTGAGCTTCGTGGTCACCGCGGTCAAGGCCCGGGTCATGAGCATGGACCCCCGCCTGGAACAGGCCGCCCAGGACCTCTACGCCACCCCGCTGCAGACCTTCCTGCGGGTCACGCTCCCGATCGCCGCCCCCGGCATCGCGGCCGGAGCACTGCTTTCCTTCGCGCTCTCGTTCGACGACTTCATCATCACGAACTTCAACGCGGGCTCCACTGTGACCTTCCCCATGTACGTGTGGGGAGCGGCGCAAAGGGGCACGCCCGTTCAGATCAATGTCATCGGAACGGCGATGTTCGTCATCGCCGTGTTGTGCGTCCTCGTCGGCCAGCTGGCCGGCAGGAGGCGAAGAAGGAGCTGAGACCATGGCCGCCGGTGCCATGAACCCTGTCCAATCACTCTCCGACACCACCCTCCGCCCCTACTGGCTCGACGACCCCGGCCGGCCCGAGGCCCGTGCCGCCCTCGTCGGTGACGAGCACTGTGATCTGCTCGTCGTCGGCGGCGGCTACACGGGTCTGTGGACCGCCCTCAACGCGAAGGAACGCGATCCGGGCCGCGACGTCGTTCTCATCGAGAGCGAGGAGTGCGGCTGGGCCGCCTCCGGCCGCAACGGCGGCTTCTGCGCCGCCTCCCTCACCCACGGCCTCGGCAACGGCCTGGCCCGCTGGCCCGATGAACTCCCCCTGCTCGAGGAGCTCGGACGCCGCAACCTCGACGGGATCGAGGACGCCCTCTCCCGCCACGGCATCGACTGCGACTTCGAGCGCACCGGCGAGATCGAGATAGCCACCGCACCGCACCAGGTCGACGAGCTGCGGGAGACCGCCGAGACGCTCGCCGAACTGGGCTTCCCCGGCCATGAGTTCCTGGACCACGACGCCCTGCGCGCCGAAGTGGACTCCCCGGCCTTCCTCGCCGGCCTGTGGGACCGCACCGGCGTCGCGATGCTGCACCCCGCCCGGCTCGCCTGGGGCCTGCGGCGCGCCTGCCTCGAGGCGGGCGTACGGATCTACGAGCACACGCCCGGCACCGAACTCTCCTCGCGCGGCGCCGGCGTCGCGGTCCGCACCCCCTACGGGCGGGTCTTCGCCCGGCAGGCGGCACTGGGCACCAACGCCTTCCCGTCGCTGGTCAAGCGCCTGCGCTCGTACATCGCGCCCGTCTACGACCACGCGCTGATGACCGAGCCGCTCACGGCCGGACAGCTGGCGGCGATCGGCTGGAAGGGGCGGCAGGGGCTGAGCGACAGCGCCAACCACTTCCACTACTTCCGGCTCACCGCGGACCACCGCATCCTGTGGGGCGGCTACGACATCGTCTACCACTACGGCGGCGGGATCCGGGCGGAGTACGACCACCACCCGGCCACGTACCAGAGGCTCGCCGAGCACTTCTTCCGGTACTTCCCGCAGCTCGAGGGCGTGCGCTTCTCGCACGCGTGGGGCGGTGCCATCGACACCTGCTCCCGCTTCTCCGCCTTCTTCGGCACGGCGCACGGCGGCCGGGTCGCCTACGCCCTCGGCTACACCGGCCTCGGCGTCGGTGCCTCCCGCTTCGGCGCGGACGTGATGCTCGACCTGCTGTCCGGGGAGCGTACGGAGCGCACCGAGCTGGAGATGGTCCGCAGCAAGCCACTGCCCTTCCCGCCCGAGCCGGTGCGGTCGGTGGGCATCGGCCTCACGCAGTGGTCGATGACCCGGGCCGACGAGAACGGCGGACGCCGCAACCTCTGGCTCAAGGCCATGGACAAGGTGGGGCTCGGTTTCGACAGCTAGCCGGCCCGGGCTTGTACGCGCGTGAAGGCCCACAGCAGGATGCCGGCCAGGCACCAGGCGCCGAGCACGTCCAGCGGCCAGTGGTAGCCGCGCCGGACGAGCCCGATGCCGGTGCCCAGGTTGAGCAGGACGAAGGCGACGGCCACCGGCAGCCGGTGGCGGAGCCGGTGTTGGTGTCGGTGTTGGCGTCGGTGTCGGGGGAGCAGCACCAGCACCGCGAGGCCGTACGCGACCGCGGCCGTGGCCGCGTGGCCCGACGGGAAGAAGCCGTCGTGCGGGCCGGACCCCATGGCGGGCGGGCCGGGGCGGGCGATCCACGTCTTGAGTGGGACGACCAGCGCGGGTACCGCCGCCATCGCGAGCACGGCGGCCAGCGGGGGCAGTGCACGGCGCGGTGTACGGGGGCGCAGTACGACCCAGAGCACGGCGACGGCCAGCACCGGCAGCGCCACGGAGGCGTTGCCGAGGTCGGCGAGGAATCCGGCGACGGAGGAGGGGACGGCCGAGCCCGCGACGGCCCGGCCCAGCCGCTCGTCGAGCGAGCGCAGCGGCCCGTGCCCGGCGACCTGCCAGGTGATCAGGGCGAACAGCACGGCGCACACGGCCGGGAAGACGGCCGGGAGGACAGCCGACGGCCCCGGAACAGGGGGGAGCGTTCCGGGGCCGTCGTCATGACCGGTGTGCCGCGCGCCCCGGGGGGTGTGGGGCGGGCGGCCGTCCGATCGGTGAGGATGGGGTGGTGCGTTCATCTGAAGAAACCGTACGGCAGCGGGGGCGGGGGCCGAAAGCCGGATCACCCCTCCACCACCTGCCCCGCACACGTTCTTCACGCACTCCTGAACGATGGACGCTCAGGCGCGCGTCCGACGCTCAGATACGCGCCAGTGCCGCCTCGATGATGTCCAGGCCCTCGCCCAGCAGGTCCTCGCCGATGACCAGCGGCGGCAGGAAGCGGAGCACGTTGCCGTAGGTGCCGCAGGTGAGCACGAGCAGCCCCTCGGCGTGGCAGGCCTTCGCCAGCGCGCCCGCCGCCTCGGCGTTGGGCTCCTTCGTGCCGGGCTTCACCAGCTCGATCGCGATCATCGCGCCGCGGCCGCGGACGTCGCCGATGATGTCGTACTTGCCCTGCATCGCGGTGAGGCGGCCCTTCATGACCTCCTCGATGCGCTTGGCCTTCGCGTTGAGGTCCAGCTCGCGCATCGTCTCGATCGCGCCGAGCGCCGCCGCGCACGCCACCGGGTTGCCGCCGTACGTGCCGCCGAGACCGCCCGCGTGCGCGGCGTCCATGATCTCCGCACGGCCGGTGACGGCGGCGAGCGGCAGACCGCCCGCGATGCCCTTGGCCGTGGTGATCAGGTCCGGGACGACGTTCTCGTCCTCGCACGCGAACCACTGGCCCGTGCGGCAGAAGCCGGACTGGATCTCGTCGGCGACGAAGACGATGCCGTTGTCCTTGGCGAACTGCGCGATCGCCGGGAGGAAGCCCTTGGCCGGCTCGATGAAGCCGCCCTCGCCGAGGACCGGCTCGATGATGATCGCGGCGACGTTGTCCGCGCCCACCTGCTTGCTGATCATGTCGATGGCCTGGGCCGCGGCCTCGGGACCGCAGTTCTCCGGGCCGGTGGGCCAGCGGTAGGGGTAGGCCAGCGGGGCGCGGTAGACCTCGGGGGCGAACGGGCCGAAGCCGTGCTTGTACGGCATGTTCTTGGCCGTGAGCGCCATCGTCAGGTTCGTCCGGCCGTGGTAGCCGTGGTCGAAGACGACGACCGCCTGCCGCTTGGTGTACGCACGGGCGATCTTGACCGCGTTCTCCACGGCCTCCGCGCCCGAGTTGAACAGCGCGGACTTCTTGGCGTGGTCGCCCGGGGTCAGCTCGGCGAGCTGCTCGCAGACCTCCACGTAGCCCTCGTACGGGGTCACCATGAAACAGGTGTGGGTGAAGTCGGCGAGCTGCGCCGACGCCCGGCGCACGACCGCCTCGGCACTCGAGCCCACCGAGGTCACGGCGATGCCGGAGGCGAAGTCGATCAGCGAGTTGCCGTCCACGTCCTCGAGCACACCGCCGCCGGCGCGCACGGTGAACACCGGCAGCACGGAACCCACACCACCGGCGACGGCGGCGGTGCGGCGGGCCTGGAGCTCCAGCGACTTGGGGCCGGGGATCGCGGTGACGACGCGGCGCTCCTGGGGGAGGGACGGGCCTCCGGTCAGTTCGGTCATGAGGGGCTCCAGGCTTCGGCTTCGGGAGGTGGGGAAGTGCTGCTGGTCGCAGGCTAGGGGCGCGGAGGGGGGCCGGGCATGTTCCGTTCGGGAGAAGTGCGCGCGGCGCCTTGTCCGTACCGGATATGGCGGGCCGGGACCCGCCCGCGGGCCCCGGCAGTGCCGGGGACGCTGAACTCCCGCTGCGAAGACACTAGATTGAGCCGCGGAGCGATGGCACGCGGACCTTCTGGTCGGGGGGCGAGGAGCGGCGGATGGACACCGAGGGCACGTACGGGACGCAGGGCGCACGGCAGGGGGCGTTCCCTCATCCGGCCGACGTGCCGCCCCCTCGCACCCCTGCCCCTCCCGCCGTCGAGAACCCGGCCGGCCCCGGCGCCCCGCCACCGCCGTTCGTGACCTGGCTGCGCGCGCCGCGCGTCGTCACACGGCCGGGCATCTGGGCCTACGAGCACCGGCCCCGCCCGCCGGAGGAGCCGGGGCGGGTGCCGGGGCGGCAGTTGGTGGGCGGGGCGGTGGTGGCGTTCTTGTGCGGGTGGCTGGCGTGGTCGTTGTTGTCGAACGGCTATCTCGGCCCGTACTGGCGGTGGCCCTTGGACGCGATGATGCCGGACTCGTGGGACGACACCACCCAGGAGCACTACATCGCTTCGTATGCGTACTTCGTGCTGATCTTGAGTGTGCTTGCCGCCTTCTTCGGCCGGATCGGCAGGTGGCCCGAGCTGTGGCGCCGGTACTTCGTGCCGGTCGGGCGCTGGTGCGGCAACCGGTTGCTCGACCCGGTCCGGCGTGCCGTCGAGCCTGCTTGCCGGACGCTCAAGAATCGTTACCCGCGGTTCTTTGTGCCGGTGGCGCCGGAACGGATTCCGGCGCCACACCTCATCACCCGTGCAGCCCTTGCGTTCGTCGGCGTCTGGGTGGTGATGTCCCTGCTCATCGACGGTGACTTGGGCAAGGACTGGATGTGGCCGCTGCTCCAGGTCGCACCCGATTCATGGCGTGAATCGCCCGGGTCGTGGCTCTACGCCTCGTACACCTACTACGTCCTCTTCACCCTCCTCCTCCTCGCCATCGCCCACCGCCTCGGCCACTGGCGCGAGCTCATGCGCCGCTACGGCGGCGCTGCGGACCAGGGCGCCCGGCAACCCGCGGCCGGCGCACCGCATGCCGCAGCCGCACCGGAGGAGGACCCCGCGCAGTGGGCGCACCTGCGGGCCATGGGGGCGCACGACGCGGCCGACCGGCTCGCGGCGGAGACATGGGGCGGGCTGATGAACGACGTGGACCACGCCCGCATCGAGCGCGCCTGGCAGTCCGTACGCGCCCGGCCCAGTCGCCTCGCGGCGTTCACCGACACGGTGCTGCGGCACGGGGCCGCCGCCTGCGCCCACCCCTCCGGGGCGCGGGACCTGCCCGCGCGCTCCGCACGGCACGACCTCGTCACCTCGCAGGTCCGCATCGGCACCGCCGCCGACGAGGAGCGCAACCCCTACGAGCACCGCGGCGCCGGCTGCGCCCTCGACCCGGAGCTGCTCGGCACCTCGCTGCTCGCCGTCGGCCCTCCCGGGTGCGGCAAGACCGACCGGCTGGTGCGGCCCGTGCTCGAGTCGCTGTGCCTCCAGGCACTCGCCGGGCGGGCCGCCGTCGTCGCGGTCGGCGCGGCGGGCGGGCGGCTCGCGCCGGACGAGGCGTTCGACGTCGTCGTCGGGATCGGACGGCCGGACTCGGCGTACGACATCGACCTGTACGGCGGCACCGCCGACCCCGACGAGGCCGCCGCCATCCTCGCCGAGGGCCTGGTCGGCGACGTCGCCGCCACGCTCCCCGGCGGCGACGGCCGCCGGGCCGCCACCGCGCTCGCCCAGTTGCTCGGCCCGTACCGCGCGGTCCACGGCCGCTTCCCCTCCGTGCCCGAACTCCGCGAGCTGCTGGACGACTCGCCCTCCGCCGTCGCCGCCCTGCGGGCCGCGCTCGAGGACGGGGAGCACGACGCGCACCTCCGCGAACTCGACGCGCGCGAGCGGCAGTCGCAGCGCCCCGGCGACCCCGGGCCGCTGCTCGCCGACCGGCTCGCGCTCCTCGACCGGCCCGCCTTCGCCCGGTTCTTCAACACCACCGACCCGGACCGCACGTTCTCCCTCCGCACCCTCGAGCACCCGCTCCGTGTCCGGATCGACCTGCCCGAGCGCGGCCACGCGGACGCCTCCCGGCTGCTGGCACGGCTCGTCCTCGCGCAGTTCACGGAGTGCGTCGTCGGCCGGGCCGACCGTTCGCTGTTCGCGTGCCTCGTCCTGGACGACGCCACCCACACCGTCACCCCCGACGCCGTACGGGGCCTCAGCCGCCTGCGGTCCGCGAACGCCGGTGCCGTACTGACGCTCCGTACGCTCGACGACGTACCCGAGCCCCTGCGCACCCCGCTGCTCGGCTCCGTCGGCTGCCGCATGGCGTTCAACGGGGTGACGACCTGGGACGGCGCGCGCTTCGCGGAGGTCTGGGGCAAGGAGTGGGTCGAGACCCGCGACGTCACCGACCGGCAGATCATCGCCCACGAGCCCTTCACCCGTGCCCTGCACATCGTCCGCCACCTGGTCACGGGCCGTGCCGTCACCGCCCAGTCGGTGACGGTCCGCAGGGTGGAGCGGGAGCGCTGGTCGGCCTCGGAGCTGGCGCACGCGGTGCCCGCCGGGCACGCGGTGCTCTCCGTGACGTCCGTACAGGGCGGGAGCGCGCCACCGGTCCTGATCGATTTGCGCGCATGACCGCTCCGCGGTCGCACCCTTGAGGGAGAATCGACGGCAGCCGTTCACCCGGGACGGCACCGTCACCGCGATGTCCCACCCGAAGGTGCCATGCCCCCGACCCTCGCCTCGCTCGTCCACCACTCCGCGCTCAAGCTGACCGTGCTCGCGGGGGAGGAGCGGCTGGACACCCCCGTCCGCTGGGCGCATGTGAGCGAGCTGGCCGACCCTGCGCCCTGGCTGGACGGCGGCGAGCTGCTGCTCATCACCGCGCTGAAGATCGACGCGGCGGACCCCGGGGAGATGCGGGCCTATGTGCGCCGGCTGGTGCGGGCCGGTGTCGTCGGGCTCGGTTTCGCCGTCGGCGTCAACTACGACCAGGTGCCCGCCGCGCTCGTCGGGGCCGCGGAGGCGGAGGGGCTGCCGCTGCTGGAAGTGCCCCGCCGCACCCCCTTCATCGCCATCAGCAAGGCCGTCTCGGCGGCCATCGCCGCCGACCAGTACCGGGCCGTGACCGCGGGGTTCGAGGCCCAGCGCGAGCTGACCCGGGCCGCGCTCGGGCCGGACGGGCCCTCGGCCCTGCTGGCCCGGCTCGCCGCCCACCTCGGCGGCTGGGCCGCGCTGTACGACGCCTCCGGCACGGTGGTGGCCGCCGCGCCCGACTGGGCCGCGCGCCGTGCCGCGCGCCTGGGCGCCGACGTCGAGCGCCTGCGCGCCCGGCCCGCGCCCGCGAGCGCGGTCGTCGGCCCGGCGGACGAGGACGCCGACCGCGTCGAGCTCCAGTCCCTCGGCTCGGGACGCCGTGCCCGCGGCGTCCTCGCCGTCGGCACCGGTGAGCCCCTGGGCACCGCCGAGCGCTACGCCGTGCACTCCGCGATCGCCCTGCTCACCCTGACGACCGAGCGCTCCCGTGCCCTCCAGGACGCCGAACTGCGGCTCGGCACAGCCGTGTTGCGCATGCTGCTGGCCGGTGAGCCGGAGCACGCCCGGGCCGTGGCCGGGGAGTTGTACGGCTCACTGCTCGACGCGCCCTTCCGGCTGCTCCTCGCGGAGGCCGTCCCGGCCGCCGAAGGCGAGCCCGCGGATCCCCTCGGCGCCCTGGCCGACACGGTGGAGACCGCCGCGAGCCGGGCGGGGGAGCCGGTGCTCGCCGTCCCGGACGGCTCCCGGCTCGTCGTCCTCGCCGCCGACGGGGGCGCGGCCGTCGCCGCGTGCGCCGCCCTTGCCGAGGACTCGGGCGAGGGCGGCGCCGAACTGGCCGTCGGCCTGTCCGCCCCGGCCGGTCCCGCCGGTACGGCGACCGCCTACCGCCAGGCCGAGCAGGCCCTGTCGGTGGCCCGCCGCCGCGGCCGGCTCCTCGTCGAGCACGAGGACGTCGCCGCGGGTTCCGTCCTGCCGCTGCTCGCCGACGATGCGGTGCGGGCCTTCGCGGACGGTCTGCTGCGTGCCCTGCACGAGCACGACGCGACGGGTCGCGGCGACCTGGTCGCCTCGCTGCGGGCCTGGCTCTCCCGCCACGGCCAGTGGGACGCCGCTGCCGCGGACCTCGGAGTCCACCGGCATACGCTGCGGTACCGCATGCGGCGGGTCGAGGAGATCCTCGGCCGCTCGCTCGACGACCCGGACGTCCGGATGGAGCTGTGGCTGGCGCTGAAGGCCGGGGGGTGAGGGGGCTGCCCCGGTCCCGCCCTCCCCAGACCCCCGTTGTCGCGGCTTCGCCGCTCGTCCTCAATCGCCGGGCGGGCTGAAATTCAGCCCGTCCGGCGATTGAGGACAACCGCGCGGAGCGCGGTTTCGGGGCCCGGGGCGGAGCCCCGGAGGAAACGGTGAAAGGGCGGGACCGGGGCACAATCCCCACCCCCCACCGCGCCATACCGGCGCGCCCGCACCCCAGCACTGCTCCACCGCGGACAAACACCCCCCGCCCGCCCGGCCCCTACCGTGGGGGCACCCCGAATCACCACCACCGAAAGGGCCGGGACTGTGACCGCTTCCCACGCGTTCTGGCTGGCCGGCCGTGAGGCCACCGGCGAGGAGACCTTCGACGTCACGAACTCCTGGGACGGCCGGCTCGTCGGCACCGTGAGCGTGCCCACCGAGGCGCAGGTCGAGGAGGCCGTGGCCGCCGCGCACGCCGTGCGCGAGGAGTTCGCGGCGACGCCCGCGCACGTACGGGCCGCGGCCCTCGACCACGTGTCGAAGCGGCTGGCCGAACGCACCGAGGAGATCGCCCTGCTGATCTCCGCGGAGAACGGCAAGCCCATGAAGTGGGCCCGCGGCGAGGTCGGCCGCGCCGTGTCCGTCTTCCGCTGGGCCGCCGAGGAGGCCCGCCGCTTCAACGCGGGCGACGCCCAGCGCCTGGACACCGACCCGGGCGGCACCGGCCGTCTCGCCCTGACCCGCCGCTTCCCCCGCGGCAGCGTCCTCGGCATCGCGCCGTTCAACTTCCCGCTGAACCTCGCCGCGCACAAGGTCGCGCCGGCCATCGCCGTCGGTGCGCCGATCATCCTCAAGCCCGCCCCGGCGACGCCGCTCTCCTCCCTCGTCCTCGGCGAGATCCTCGCCGAGACGGAGCTGCCCGCCGGCTCGTGGAGCGTGCTCCCCGTGCCCAACGACCGCATGCCCGCGCTCGTCCGGGACGAGCGTCTGCCGGTCATCTCCTTCACCGGATCCGGCCCGGTCGGCTGGTCGATCCTCGACTCCGTGCCGCGCAAGCACGTCACGCTGGAGCTCGGCGGCAACGGCGCGGCCGTCGTCCTGGCGGACTGGTCCTCCGAGCAGGACCTCGACTGGGCCGCGCAGCGCATCGCCACGTTCTCCAACTACCAGGGCGGCCAGTCCTGTATCTCGGTGCAGCGCGTCATCGTCGACGCCTCGCTCCACGAGCGGCTCGTGCCGAAGATCGTCGCCGCCGTCGGGGCGCAGGTCACCGGTGATCCGTCGGACGACGCCACCGACGTCGGCCCGCTGGTGAGCGAGGACGCCGCCAAGCGCGTCGAGTCCTGGGTGAACGAGGCCGTCGAGGCGGGCGCGAAGCTGCTCGCCGGCGGCAAGCGCGAGGGCGCCACCTACGCGCCCACCGTGCTCACGGACGTCCCCGCCGACGTGACGATCGCCTGCGAGGAGGTCTTCGGACCGGTCCTGACGATCAGCAGCGTCGACGGCGAGCAGGCCGCCTTCGCGGCCGTCAACGACTCGCCGTACGGCCTCCAGGCGGGCGTTTTCACGCACGACCTGCAGACGGCCTTCCGCGCGCACCGCGCGCTGGAGACCGGCGGCGTGATCGTCGGCGACGTGCCGTCCTACCGCGCGGACCAGATGCCGTACGGCGGCGCCAAGCAGTCCGGCGTGGGCCGCGAGGGCGTGCGCTACGCGATGGACGACTACACCTACGAGCGGGTGCTGGTCCTCACCGGCCTGGACCTGTAGGACCTGCCGGCCCGGGCGCACAGGAGCGCGCCCGGGCCGGAACCTTGCGCGGGGTCTGGTACAGCACCGGCCGATCGGGTACATACGGGTCAGTAGCACCGGTCGGTAGCGACCGGGACAACCGCCCCGACTCCAAGCGGCGAGGTGCCTCATGTCCGCACCATCCGTACGGCCGGTCTCCGAGCGCGAAGCCCGTCAGGTCGCGGAAGCGGCCCGCGAACAGGGCTGGAAGAAGCCCAGTTTCGCCAAGGAGCTCTTCCTCGGCAGGCTCCGGCTCGACCTCATCCATCCGTATCCGACTCCCGAGCCGGAGGACGTGCGGCGCGGCGAGGAATTCCTCGCCCGGCTGCGGGAGTTCTGCGAGACCCGGATCGACAGTGCCCGCATCGAGCGCGAGGCGCGGATTCCGGACGAGACGGTGCGCGGGCTGAAGGAGCTCGGCGCGTTCGGGATGAAGATCGACACCAAGTACGGGGGTCTCGGTCTCACCCAGGTCTACTACAACAAGGCCCTCACCCTGATCGGCTCGGTGAGCCCGGTCGTCGGCGCGCTGCTGTCCGCGCACCAGTCCATCGGCGTGCCCCAGCCGGTCAAGCTGTTCGGCACCCAGGAGCAGAAGGACGCGTTCCTGCCGCGCTGTGCGCGCACCGACATCTCGGCGTTCCTGCTCACCGAGCCGGACGTCGGCTCCGACCCGGCGCGGCTGGCCACCACCGCCGTGCCCGACGGCGACGAGTACGTCATCGACGGGGTCAAGCTGTGGACGACCAACGGCGTCGTCGCCGATCTGCTCGTGGTGATGGCCCGGGTGCCGAGGAGCGAGGGCCACAAGGGCGGGATCACCGCCTTCGTGGTGGAGGCCGCGGCCGAGGGCATCACGGTCGAGAACCGCAATGCCTTCATGGGCCTGCGCGGCATCGAGAACGGGGTCACCCGCTTCCACCAGGTGCGCGTGCCTGCGGCGAACAGGATCGGGCCGGAGGGCGCGGGCCTGAAGATCGCGCTGACGACGCTCAACACCGGCCGGCTGTCCATCCCCGCGATGTGCGTCGCCGGCGGCAAATGGTGCCTGAAGATCGCCCGCGAGTGGTCGAACGCCCGTGAGCAGTGGGGCAAGCCCGTCGGCAAGCACGAGGCGGTCGGCTCGAAGATCTCCTTCATCGCGGCGACCACGTTCGCGCTGGAGGCCATCCTCGACCTGTCGGGGCAGATGGCCGACGAGGACCGCAACGACATCCGTATCGAGGCGGCGCTCGCCAAGCTCTACGGCAGCGAGATGGCCTGGCTGATGGCCGACGAGCTGGTGCAGATCCGCGGCGGCCGCGGCTACGAGAGCGCCGCCTCGCTCGCCGCCCGCGGCGAACGCGCCGTCCCCGCCGAGCAGATGCTGCGCGACGCGCGGATCAACCGCATCTTCGAGGGCTCCACCGAGATCATGCACCTGCTCATCGCCCGCGAGGCCGTCGACGCCCACCTGTCCGTCGCCGGCGACCTCATCGACCCGGAGAAGTCGCTGGGCGACAAGGCCAGGGCCGGGGCCAAGGCGGGCGGGTTCTACGCCCGCTGGCTGCCCAAGCTGGTCGCCGGACCGGGCCAGCTGCCGCTCGCCTACGCCGAGTTCCGCCCGTCCGGGCACCGGGACCTCGCCGCCCACCTGCGCTACGTCGAGCGCTCCGCACGCCGCCTCGCCCGCTCCACCTTCTACGCCATGTCCCGCTGGCAGGGCCGCATGGAGACCAAGCAGGGCTTCCTCGGCCGGATCGTCGACATCGGGGCGGAGCTCTTCGCGATGAGCGCCGCGTGCGTGCGCGCCGAGCGGCTGCGCGTCGAGGGCGAGCACGGGGCGGAGGCGTACGAGCTCGCCGACGCCTTCTGCCGGCAGGCCCGCATCCGCGTCGACGAGCTCTTCGGACGGCTGTGGACCAACACGGACTCCGTCGACCGCAAGGTCGTCGGCGGGGTGCTGTCCGGTACGTACGAGTGGCTGGAGGGCGGCATCCTCGACCCCAGTGGGGACGGCCCCTGGATCGCCGACGCGACCCCCGGCCCGTCCAAGGCGGACAACGTCCACCGGCCCGTCCGCTGAGCCCCGCCGCACCTGCACAGCGGGTGCGGCCACAATAGGGGGATGACGGACTCCCTCGCTGACCCGCACCTGCGCTACTCGGCCCCCTCCACCGCCCCCGGCGGCCCGCGCGAGGTCGTGATCCTCGGCTCGACCGGCTCGATCGGCACCCAGGCCATCGACCTCGTGCTCCGCAACCCCGGGCGCTTCACGGTGACGGCCCTGTCCGCCGCCGGCGGCCGGGTGGGCCTCCTCGCGGAGCAGGCGCACCGGCTGCGGGTGCGCACGGTGGCCGTCGCGCAGGCGGACAAGGCGCCCGAGCTGCGCGAGGCGCTGGCCGCGCGGTACGGCGGCGAGCCGCTGCCCGAGATCCTGGCCGGGCCGGACGCGGCCACCGAGCTGGCCCGCAGCGAGTGCCACACCGTCCTCAACGGCATCACCGGCTCCATCGGCCTCGCGCCCACCCTCGCGGCGCTCGAGGCCGGGCGGACCCTGGCGCTGGCCAACAAGGAGTCCCTGATCGTCGGCGGGCCGCTGGTCAAGGCGGTCGCCAGGCCGGGGCAGATCATCCCCGTCGACTCCGAGCACGCCGCGCTCTTCCAGGCGCTGCTGGGCGGCACCCGCGCCGAGGTCCGCAAGCTGGTCGTCACCGCCTCCGGCGGTCCGTTCCGGGGCCGTACGAAGGCCGAGCTCGCGTCCGTCACCCCCGCCGACGCCCTGGCGCACCCCACCTGGTCGATGGGCCCGGTGATCACGGTCAACTCGGCGACCCTGGTCAACAAGGGCCTGGAGGTCATCGAGGCGCACCTGCTCTACGACATTCCGTTCGACCGCATCGAGGTCGTCGTCCACCCGCAGTCCTATGTCCACTCGATGGTGGAATTCACGGACGGCTCGACGCTCGCCCAGGCCACCCCGCCGGACATGCGGGGGCCGATCGCCATCGGCCTCGGCTGGCCCGAGCGGGTGCCGGACGCGGCTCCCGCCTTCGACTGGTCCACCGCCTCCACCTGGGAGTTCTTCCCGCTGGACACCGAGGCCTTCCCCTCGGTGGGCCTCGCCCGGCACGTCGGCGGCCTCGGCGGCACCGCGCCCGCGGTCTTCAACGCCGCCAACGAGGAGTGCGTCGACGCGTTCCTCTCCGGACACCTGCCGTTCAATGGCATCGTGGACACCGTCGCCGAGGTCGTGGCGGAGCACGGCACTCCTGCCGCGGGAACCTCCCTCACGGTCCCGGACGTCATGCAGGCGGAGACCTGGGCGCGGGCCCGGGCCCGCGAACTGGTGGCGCGCACCCGGCAAGGTGGCGCCCAAGCGACCTCGGAGGCCCACGCATGACGGCACTGATGACGGTCCTCGGGATAGTCGTCTTCGTGGTGGGCCTGCTCTTCTCCATCGCCTGGCACGAGCTGGGGCATCTCTCCACCGCCAAGATGTTCGGCATCCGGGTGCCGCAGTACATGGTCGGCTTCGGCCCGACGCTGTTCTCGCGCAAGAAGGGCGACACCGAGTACGGCGTCAAGGCCGTCCCGCTCGGCGGCTACATCCGCATGATCGGCATGTTCCCGCCCGGCGAGGACGGGAAGATCGCCGCGCGCTCCACCTCGCCCTGGCGCGGCATGATCGAGGACGCCCGCTCGGCGGCCTTCGAGGAGCTCCAGCCCGGGGACGAGTCCCGCCTCTTCTACACGCGCAAGCCGTGGAAGCGCGTGATCGTGATGTTCGCCGGGCCGTTCATGAACCTCGTCCTCGCCGTCGTGCTGTTCCTCGGCGTCCTGATGACGTTCGGCGTCCGTACGGAGACCACGCAGGTCAGCTCCGTGCAGGACTGCGTGGTCAAGGCCTCGGCCGCCACCGACAACTGCCCCAAGGGCGCACCGAAGTCCCCGGCCAACGCGGCCGGCCTCAAGGCCGGTGACAAGATCGTCGCCTTCAACGGCTCGCCGACGCCCGACTGGAAGACGATCTCCAAGGACATCCGCAGGACCACCGGCCCCGCGACCATCACCGTCGAGCGCGACGGCAAGCGCCTGGACCTGCACGCGAGCCTCATCGAGAACCAGGTCCAGAAGTACGACCACAAGGGCAACGCCCTCAAGGGCGAGTACGTGACGGCCGGCTTCCTCGGCTTCGCGCCCGCCTACGGCGTCGTCCAGCAGTCCTTCGGCCAGTCCGTGGACCGCATGGGCGACATGGTCCAGTCCGGCGTCGAGTCGCTGGTGGACCTGCCCGGCAAGATCCCCGACCTGTGGAACGCCGCCTTCGACGGCGGCGAGCGCAAGGCCGACTCCCCGATGGGCGTCGTCGGCGCGGCACGGGTCGGCGGCGAGGTCTTCAACCTGCACATCCCGCCGTCGCAGCAGATCGCGATGATGCTGTTCCTGCTCGCCGGGTTCAACCTCTCGCTGTTCCTGTTCAACATGCTCCCGCTGCTCCCGCTGGACGGCGGGCACATCGCCGGGGCGCTGTGGGAGTCCGTGCGCCGTGCCTTCGCCAAGGTCTTCCGCCGCCCCGACCCGGGCCCCTTCGACGTGGCCAAGCTGATGCCGGTCGCCTACGTCGTCGCGGGAATCTTCGTCTGCTTCACCCTTCTGGTGCTGATCGCGGACGTGGTCAACCCCGTGCGCCTCACCTAGGAGAGAAGAAGGGAACTCATTTGTGGCGGCCGGACGCGCATTTGTGTCCGGCCGTTCGCTTATGGGTGGCTGTGGGGGCGGGATGTGCTTCGTACGGATCAGGTGTCGTAACCTCGGACCCTGGAGCCCGCCGATCTCGGGCCATGATTCAGACCTTGGGGTTGCTCGCCACATGACTGCGATTTCGCTGGGAATGCCTTCCGTCCCGACCAAGCTCGCCGACCGCAGGGTCAGCCGCAGGATCCAGGTCGGTTCGGTGGCGGTGGGCGGGGACGCGCCGGTGTCGGTGCAGTCGATGACGACGACGCGTACGTCGGACATTGGTGCGACGTTGCAGCAG
>NZ_JBTHHU010000023.1:0-117716 GCF_059089585.1 Streptomyces sp. SX-6
GGCGGAGGTAGTAGCTCGTGCAGCACGAGGTCGTCGCGCGCAGCGAGATCTCCGAGTCCGGACTCAGATCCGTGCTTCCTTGTGACACCGGGTGCGGGGCGGGCGCAGTGGCCGCCGCCGCGACCCCCGGCAGGCCGACCGCTGCGGTGAACAGCACAGCCGAAACCGCGGCCCCGCGGGCACGGCGGGTACGCGTCATGGATCTCCTCGTCACTGGCCTATCTCCTCAGGAGTGGGCTCTGTCAGCCAGGAGCCGACCGTGTCTGGAGGAACAGTGCTCTGAGGACACCCCTGTTGTCAGGAGCCAACTCAAGCCAATGAACGGGAGGTTGAGTCACGTCTTCCGCGCTGTGGGGAATGGTGGCGCTGACAATTTCTCCGCCGCGAAGGGTGACTGATGATTCGGGTACCGGTTTCCTCCCGATAACAGCCCTCAGACGGGGGGAAACCGGTACCCGGTTCCCCGGCCCGGGCACAGCCCGGCACTTCACTCGGGTCGCTGAGCGCCCGGCAAGCCGACTCCGCCCACGGTTCTGAACGGGGCGGGGCAACTCGTCATCCCCGGAGGGTCGGTCACTGCAAGCGACGTGATCACCGGCGGGCGGATCGAGTTCTTCGAGGAGACCGGGATCGACCTCAGGCAAGCCACCGTGCGCCAGCAGATGAAGTGCATCGGGGACGCGTGGTCCCGCGTCATCGACCAGCAGTACGGTGCGCACTGCGTCTACCAGCAGGTGCAGGACGTGGAGTTCGTCCAGAACACCTGCAACAAGAACATCCAGGGACAGGGGCAGCTCCCGCAGGACGAGGAGCTCCATCTCACGCAGGCCTATGACGCCTCCGTCGTGAGCAAGCTGTTCGGGCCCATCTCGCGGACCGATCTGACAACCGGCTGGCGCGGTGTCCAGTACAACCGGCTCGACGCCCAGAACAAGAAGAAGGCCGAGCAGAAGTCGCAGGACTCGGGAAGCTGGTACGTGACGGCAGTCCAGCAACTGCAGACCGCTCCATAACGGGTGTTGTGGGGGCGGCGAGGTTTTTGAGTCCGTCCCGGGTGCGGGGCAGAGGCGGTCTCTCCCTGTACCTCGTACCTCGTTTACGTGAGTATGAATTCGGGCACACCTTCACAAAGATTCTGCCGGCCCCCTTATTCGGAGAATTCCCCGGGAGACTCAGACGGCAGATCATGAGTGGACGGGGGTGTTCGACGATGGGCACTGACCGACTGCCTCAGGTCGCAGATCAGGAAATTGGAGTGCGACGGCGGCGGCTACTGGCAATGGCCGTGCTCACACCGGCAGTTGCGAAACTAGGAGCCGTCGACGCCCAGGCCGTGCCCACGCAGGAACGTCGGAGCCGGACGCGGAGCCCCATCACCCCAGTGCCCACGACAATGGCATCCTGGGCCGATGTCGCGGAAGCGCTCGGGCGTACCGGCAACATGATCCACGGCCTCTACTACCACACGCCCTTCCCGCGATGGGATCTCCACGTCGTCTCCCACGGAATCACCATCACCTCCGGGCTGGCCCTGGGCTCTCACGCATCGTTCGTCCGGTACAGCGACGGGAGCACGCTGGTCATGGGCGACCTGGTGGTCCCCGAGAGCAAACTGCAGAAGCTCATCGACTCCTTGCAGGCACATGGCTTCATGCAGACAGCGATCCACAAACACCTGCTCGCACAAACCCCCTCAGTGTGGTGGACGCACATTCACGCGCACGGTCACAACCCCATCACTTTGACCCGAGGACTGCGCACCGCCCTGGAGGAGAGCGGCACCCCACCCCCTCCCCGAATAAAGCCACCAGTTCTTCTCGACCTCGATACGGCGGGAATCGACGCCGCTCTGGGCGTCAGGGGAACCGCCGGCACCGATGTCTATACCTGCACATTCATCCGCCGGGAAACGATCGTCGATGACGGTCGTGTACTGCCCCCTGGTCTCGCCGCAACGACCGCCCTCAACTTCCAGCCCATCGGCCGCGGCCGCGCTGCGCTCAACGGCGACTTCGTCATGGTCGCCCACGAAGTGCAAGATGTCATCGCGGCGTTGCGCCACGGCTTCATCGATCTCGTCGAGTTGCACAACCACGGCCTCACAGAAGAACCACGCTTGTTCTTCACCCACATCTGGGCAGTCGACGACGCTGTCAAACTCGCCCGAGCCCTTCGCCCCGCCGTATCGGCCACCAACGCCGTGCCCGCCCCTACCTCTGCCGTCCTGGCGGCTGCCTGACAACTTACGAGCGACAGCCCGTGATCCAGCGGTACGAGGACGGCCACGCCCAGGGGGCACAGAGCCACGGCGAGCAGTCGCCCGAACCACGGTCCGACCAGTATGAGCGTGATCAGGGGCACGACCAACGCCACATACCACGCAGCGCACTTCTGCAGCGGCGTACCCCGGCGCACGTACCGCGTCAGCCACTGCATTGCCGCACGCACCAGGTATGACCGTGATCGCCCGCCCCTCCTGCCAGCGCACCTCGCGTCCCGCGACCCACACCCGAGTGCGCCCTTGTCTGATCACAACCCCCATGGGGGCACATTACGTCAGGATGCCGCCGCAACTTGGCGACGGGAGAGCGCGTCGGAGGTCTTGGCCGTGATGCAGAGCGAAGCGGCGAGCGTGAGGACGAGCGCGGCGCCGACGGCGAAGATGCTGCCGGTCGCGACGGGCGCCGGGTCGGTCTGGGAGCGGGCGGAGCCGGTGAGGAAGGGGACGACGGCCAGGACGCCGACACCGAGCGCGACTTCGGTCCAGACGACCTTGGGGAAGTGGTGCAGCGTGAGGTGCAGGAGGGAGGCCGTGGCGTCGGTCCGGCGGGCGCGGGCGATGCGCGGCATCAGCCAGAACTGGTTGAAGCCGCCGGCCGCGACCATGCCGAGCACCAGCAGGGTCTTGATGAGCAGGAAGAGACCGTAGGTCGTCGTCCACAACTGCCCGATGCTGCCGACGTGCTTCCACGACATCCACAGGCCGGACGTCAGCACTGCCCCGACGCATATCAGGGCGACCAGGCTGAATCGCCGCCAGATGTCCGCCCACAGCAGGCCGGCGTTCTCGCCAAGGTGGCGGCGGGCTCCGGCGAGGGTGACGAGCAGGGCCAGTCCGCCGGTCCACACCGTGCCGCTGACGATGTGGGCCTGGTCGAAGACGAGGTCGAGCACGCGGTCCGCGTCCGCCGGAGCGGTGGCCGGTATGGCCGCGATGAGCGTCACCGCGACCGACAGCGGCAGCGCGGTCAGCGCGAGGGTGTTGAGGTGAGGACGTGCGCGCGGGCTGAACAGGGCGATCAGCGCGGCGGATGCCAGCAGAAGCGCGATGTTCTGGGTCAGGTAGATCGTGCCCTGCGGTATCCATGCGCCCGGTGCTGCGGGTGCGCGGAGGAAGTCCAGGATCCGTCCCGGCGCGAGCGCATCCCCGAACGGCATGCCCTTGCCGGCCCGGGCCACCCGGGCCGCGAGCTGGAAGTAGCCCGCCACCAGCAGCACCAGCCCGGCCCACGCCATGGACGTCGCGATCCGCTGCCGCAGGGCCGCGATGTCGCCGCGCTCGTTCTCCGGTGCGCGCAGCGCCGGGCGTACCGCTGCCGCGTAGGTCACGGTGAAGCCGATGGCACCACACAGGCCAATGAAATAGCCGGATTTGGTCAGAATTCGCCACAAGGGTGGGGTGGTGTAGGCCGTGGCCGTGGCGAGGTGCATCAAGCTCATGAAGGTAAGGCTAACCTAAATATTGGTGCTGACCTCGGCCAGGAGCCGCTGCCGGGCTGTGGGATCGGGTTGGGCGATCTCGGCCTGCTGGGCGACTTCGTGCAGTACATGGGAGGCGGTCTGGTCGAGGGGCGCGGAGTCCAGTGCGCGCAGGGCGCGGTGCTGGAGGGTTTTGATTGCCCCCTCACAGATGACGCGCTGCAAGGCGGTACCCGCGTAGGCGGGTGGGTCGTTGACGTCGTCCCAGTGCTGGAAGACGGCGAGGAGGGCTTCCTGCACCGCGTCGAGGGCGGTGTCCAGGTCAGGGGTGTTGGGGCAGGCCTGCGCGAGCAAGCGGCGGAAACGCGTGGCGTAGAACTCTTCGAAAGTGGGTTTCTCCGACGGCAGGGGGGTGCCCCCGCCATGGCGGGGGCTGGTGCTCGGCTTCACCGAGTGCGGTCCTCCAGGGTGGCGAGTACGGGACGCGGGCGGTGAGCGTGCTGCTCGTCGGCGGACTGCCGGTTCAGTGCCAGCGTGATTTGCAGCGCGAGCACCAGGATTGCCACCACGAGCGCGGCGAAGGAGATCCGCTCTCCGACCGTCATCGCTTGCCACCGGCCTTTCGGCTCGGTCCTGACGATGCGCGTCGTGCAGCAATGGAAGAGCCGGCAGGCGGCTATCCGGCAGAGGAACGGCACGATGACGACGAGTGCGGCGAAGAGGGCGACGGCAGCGGGAGGACTGAGCAGCCGGGGGCGGTGGAAGAGAAAGAAGGCGAGGATGCCTATGGCGCTCGCCAGCCCCAGAAAGACGGAACTCCTGTGAGGCGTATCGGCTTTGAGATGCCATGGCCTGCGCCGGGGTGCGAAGAGGTTTTTCACTTCGCGGCTGCGAACATGCACCCAGTCCGCATCCTGGCTGGTGATTTTGACGGTGATGTGGACCGGAGTGATGGAGACGTGCAGTTCGTGCCTGGTGCTGGCCGCCTTCATCTCCAGGTTGGTGAGCAGGACTTGCGCCTCCGTGGGAGTCGCCTCCCGGACCTCTTCGTGGTCGATCAGCTCGGACGGGCTGGCGGCCCGCACCTTGATGCTGGGCGAGTTCGGCTGAGGGGTGTAACAGGTTGCGAACTCGATCGCCCCGTCGTCCGCGAAGTGCCGTTTGAACAGGCGGTGCAGTTCTTCCACGGTCCTGCGCTTCACCCCGCAGGACCGGATTCGGAATTCGTCGTACGAGACCAAAGGAAACCGCTCTTTTCTTGGGCGTTGACGCACCTCGATGAGGACGGCGGATCCCCGCTGCTTGGCCGAGACTCGGGGGATGGATCGCCGAGGACACCAGTACCAGCGAGGCGCGTCCGATGTCCAACTCGCAGATATCTGCTGCGGGTTGGTCGGGTGTGTCAGTTTTATGATCACTGATGCGCTGCTGAATGCGCCCGGTTCGGTCGTTTTGGACCCGCATGTATGCGCGAGGGGTGTGCTTGCGAGGTGTGACTCTCTGGCCAATGCCTGGCGGCGCGGGCGGTACGGCGTCTCGCTTCGGCCGAACCGGCGGTGAAATCGCCGGAATCCAGTCGCGGAAATGTTGCGCAAGAGTTGCGGCCGTCACGGATCCAGGGCGGCGCCCCAAAGACATCAGGCGGAAGCCGTTACGGCTTCCGCCTGACGGTGCCTGTCCCCGAGTCTCGGCCAGAGCGCAAGACAGGCTTTCTCATCGGTGCGTTGATGCGTTGATAACGCCCGCACCAAATATAGAGAGCACAGCTCCCCGGAACGTTGAAGTCGATACGGTTACGCCCGCCTCGAACGTCAGACCGGCGCTTAACTCATCCGCAGCGCGAGGAAGAAGTCGAGCTTGTCCTCCAGGCGGGACAGGTCGCGGCCCGTCAGCTGCTCGATGCGGCCCACCCGGTACCGGAGGGTGTTGACGTGCAGGTGGAGCCGGGTGGCGCAGCGGGTCCAGGAGCCGTCGGACTCGAGGAACGCCTCGAGGGTGGGGATGAGTTCGGCGCGGTGGCGGTGGTCGTAGTCGCGCAGGGGGTCCAGGAGGCGGGCCGTGAAAGCGCGGCGGACGTCGTCGGGGACGAAGGGGAGCAGCAGGACGTGGGAGGCGAGCTCCTGGTGGCCCGCGGCGCTGACGCGGCCGGGGCGGGCGGCGGCGACGCGGCGGGCGTGGCGGGCCTCTTCCAGGGCGCCGCGCAGGCCTTCGGCGGAGTGGACGGCGGCGCTGACGCCGAGGGTGAGGCGGCCGTCGCCGTCGAGGCCGCGGGAGAGGGGTTCGCGGATGGCGGCGAGGAGGGCGTCGGCGTGCAGGCCCGCGTCGGAGGAGACGGGGGCCAGGGGCTCGTCCGTTCCGGTGGCGGCGGGGGCGGGCACGGCGGGCAGCGGCACCAGGGCGACGGCCTCGTCGCCCGCGTCGGCGACCGCGATGCGGTCGGAGGGTTCGGCGCCCGGCGTGTCCGGGGCGACCAGGATCTCCTCGAGCAGGGCCTGTGCGACGGTCCCGGCGGGGAGGTCGGAGTCGTCCCACTCGACGCGGGCGACGACGACCTGCCAGTGCGGGGCGGTGACCGGCCCGGGCAGCAGGACGGGGGCGGCCACGCGCAGCCGGGCGGCGATCTCGCCGGGCGCGGCACCGGTCTGGACGAGCTCCAGGACCTCCTGGGCGAGGCGGCGCCGTACCGTACGGGCCGCGTCGCGCCGGTCGCGCTCGACGGCGATCAGCTGGGTGACGCCGTGCAGCAGGTCGAGCCGCTCGGCGGGCCACTCCCCGGCGTCGGCCCCGACGGCGAGCAGCCAGTCGGAGAGCACGCTGCCCCGCGGGTCGTGCGGGCCCTGCGGGGCCGGGGCGCCGGCGCTGCCGTGGATGGGGAAGAGGGAGTACGTGCAGCCCTCGGCGAAGACCCGGTGCGGGTCGGGGCGGCCGGCGCGGGAGGCGGCGAGGTACTCGCCGGCGAGGGTGGCGCCGACCTGGGGGGCGAGGGCCGGGCCCGAGCCGCCGGAGGCGATCGGGCGGCCGGTGGGGGAGAGCACCCAGGCGCGCAGGTCGAGGTCGGAGCCGAGCAGGTCGAGGACGACCTCCGGGCCGCCGCCGGCCGGGCCCGAGGTCATCAGGCGCCGGTGCCGGTCCACGACCGCGGCCAGATCGCCGGCGCGCTCGCCGGAGACCTGCCGCACGACGTGCTCGGTGATGGACGCGAAGGAGACGGTCTCGTCCACGGAGAACAGCGGCATCCGGTGCCGTGCGCAGGCCTGGACCAGGTCGTCGGGGGTGGAGCTGATCTCCGCCTCGCCCGCGGCGAGCCCGGCCACCCCGGCGGAGGCCAGGATGCGCACGAAGCGCTCGGAGTCCTCCGGCTCGCGCCGCCAGGCGAGGCCGGTGAGTACCAGCTCGCCGCCCGCGAGGTAGCGGCTGGGGTCGCGGAGGTCGGTGGTCATCACGCCGCGTACGGTGCGGTCGAGCTCGTCCTCGCCGCCGAGCAGCCGAAGGCCCAGCGCTTCGGTCTCCAGCAGTGCGCGCAGCCGCATCGTGGGTCGCCGCCGATCTCTCTCGTGTGCCGGATGTTTCCGGTGGAATGCCTGTGGAATGCCGTGAGGTTTCAGCACGCCGTCTTTCGTTCGAATCTACAAGACAGGTGCCCTGGCCAGCCAACCGCTTCATGTTTTCGGTGACTGCACGGCCGCGTCGGCTCTCCCCTGTACTGGGGCCAACCCCCACCTGTACGGGGCCAACCCCCCACCGGACGCGCCTCGAACGGCCTCGAGCCCGAGAAGAGATCATCCATGGACTTCCTGCGCCCCGCCAATTGGGAGGAGGCTCTCGCCGCCAAGGCCGAGCATCCGACCGCCGTGCCGATCGCCGGCGGCACGGATGTGATGGTCGAGATCAACTTCGATCATCGCAGGCCGCAGTACCTGCTGGATCTCGGCCGCATCGGCGAACTGCAGGCCTGGGAGAGCGGCGGGGACGAGGTGCGGCTCGGCGCCGCCGTCCCGTATGCCGCGATCATCGAGCACCTGCACGGCCCGCTGCCCGGGCTCGCCCTCGCCGCCCGCACCGTGGGCTCCCCGCAGATACGCAACCGCGGCAGCGTCGGCGGCAACCTCGGCGCGGCCTCCCCGGCGGGCGACTCGCACCCCGCGCTGCTGGCGGCGGGCGCGCAGGTCGAGGCGGAGTCGGTGCGCGGCACCCGGCTCATCCCCGTCGACGACTTCTACACCGGTGTGAAGCGCAACGCCCTCGCGCCGGACGAACTGATCCGCGCGGTCCGCATCCGCGGGGCGAGCGGCCCGCAGCAGTTCTCCAAGGTCGGCACCCGCAACGCGATGGTCATCGCGGTCTGCGCGTTCGGCCTCGCGCTGCACCCCGACACCCGCACCGTGCGCACCGGCATCGGATCGGCCGCCCCGACGCCCGTACGGGCGCGCGCGGCCGAGGAGTTCCTCGCCGCGGTGCTGGACGAGGGCGGGCACTGGGAGTCGGGACGGCCCGTACCGCCGTCCGCCGCGGCCGAGTTCGCGGCGCTGGCCTCGGGGGCCTGCAACCCGATCGACGACGTCCGCGGCAGCGCCGCCTATCGCAGGCGCGCCGTGGGGATCATGGCCCGGCGCACGCTCGGCTGGGCCTGGGACACCTACACCACGGGGGAGAGGAGCGCGCGGTGCGCGTGAACGTCACGGTCAACGGCCGTCCGCGGCAGGCCGACGACGTATGGGAGGGCGAGAGCCTGCTGTACGTCCTGCGCGAGCGCCTGGGCCTGCCGGGCTCCAAGAACGCCTGCGAGCAAGGGGAATGCGGCTCCTGTACGGTGCGCCTCGACGGCGTCCCGGTCTGTTCCTGCCTGGTGGCGGCGGGACAGGCCGAGGGCCGCGAGGTCGTCACCGTGGAGGGGCTCGCGCCCGGCGGCGAACTCGCGCCGGTGCAGCGGGCGTTCGTCGACGCCGGGGCCGTGCAGTGCGGCTTCTGCACCCCGGGCCTCCTCGTCGCCGCCGACGATCTGCTCGAGCGCAACCCCGACCCCTCCGACGCGGATATCCGCGAGGCCCTGGCCGGCAACCTCTGCCGGTGCACCGGCTACGAGAAGATCCTCGACGCCGTACGCCTGGCGGCGGCCCGCACGGGAGAGGGCACCCCGCGATGAGCGTCGCACGCACCCCCACCAGCCGTGCCGACGGCCGCATCGGCGACTCCGCCCTCCGCCCCGACGGCACCCTCAAGGTGACCGGTGAATTCGCCTACGCCTCCGACCTGTGGCACGACGACATGCTGTGGGGCTTCACCCTCCGCAGCCCGTACCCCCACGCCCGGATCGTCTCCGTCGACATCTCCGAGGCCCTCGCCACGGCGGGAGTGGCCACCGTCATGACGTACGACGACCTCCCGGCGACCACCCGGTACGGGCTGGAGTTCCAGGACACCCCCGTCCTCGCCGACGGCGTCGTGCGCTACCACGGCGAGCCCGTGGCCCTCGTCGCCGCCGACCACCCCGAGACGGCGCGGCGCGCCGCCGCGAAGATCCGCGTCGAGTACGAGCAACTCCCGGTCGTCACCGACGAGAAGAGCGCCACCGCCCCCGACGCACCCGTCCTGCACCCCGGACGTACGGACGGCCACGCCGCACACGTCCCGCACCCCAACATCGTGCACCGGCAGCCCGTCGTGCGCGGCGACGTCGAGGCCGCGCGGGCCCGGGCCCACGCCGTCGTCACCGGCGACTACGAAGTGGGCATGCAGGACCAGGCGTTCCTCGGCCCCGAGTCGGGCCTCGCCGTGCCCGCCGAGGACGGCGGCGTCGACCTCTACATCGCCACCCAGTGGCTGCACGCCGACCTGCGCCAGATCGCCCCCGTCCTCGGCCTGCCCGAGGACAAGGTGCGCATGACCCTCTCCGGCGTCGGCGGCGCCTTCGGCGGGCGCGAGGACCTGTCGATGCAGGCCCACGCCTGTCTGCTCGCGCTGCGCACCGGCCGCCCGGTGAAGATCGTCTACAACCGGTTCGAGTCCTTCTTCGGCCACGTCCACCGCCACCCCGCCCGGCTCCACTACGAGCACGGCGCCGACCGCGACGGCAAACTCCTCTACGTACGCGCCCGCATCGTGCTCGACGGCGGGGCGTACGCCTCCTCCTCCCCGGCCGTCGTCGGCAACGCCGCCTCGCTCGGCGCGGGCCCGTACGTCGTCGACAACGCCGACATCGAGGCCCTCGCCCTCTACACCAACAACCCGCCCTGCGGCGCGATGCGCGGCTTCGGCGCGGTGCAGGCGTGCTTCGCCTACGAGGCCCAGATGGACCGGCTCGCGGCCGAACTCGGCCTGGACCCGGTCGAGTTCCGCCGCCGCAACGCCATGACGCAGGGCGCGGTCATGCCGACCGGCCAGGTCGTCGACTCCCCGGCGCCGGTCGCCGAGCTGCTGCGCCGCGTCAAGGCCAGGCCGCTGCCCCCGCAGCGGCAGTGGGAGACCGCCGGCGGCACCCCGGATCTGCGGGCCCTGCCCGGCGGGCTGTCCAACACCACCCACGGCGAGGGCGTCGTGCGCGGCGTCGGCTATGCGGTCGGCATCAAGAACGTCGGTTTCTCCGAGGGGTTCGACGACTACTCCACCGCCCGGGTGCGCATGGAGGCCGTCGGCGGCGAGCCCGTCGTCACCGTGCACACCGCGATGGCCGAGGTGGGCCAGGGCGGGGTGACCGTGCACACCCAGATCGCCCGCACCGAGCTGGGCGTGGAGCGGGTCGTGCTCCACCCCGCCGACACCCGCGTCGGCTCGGCGGGTTCGACCTCCGCCTCCCGCCAGACCTATGTCACCGGCGGCGCGGTCAAGCACGCCTGCGAGGCCGTGCGCGAGCAGGTGCTCGCCCTCGGCCGGTCCCGCTTCGGCTCGTACCACCCGGCCTGGGTGACGGCCGAACTCCTGCTGGAGGACGGCAAGGTGGTCACCGACGGCGGCGAGGTGCTCGCCGGGCTGGCGGACGTCCTCGGCAGCGAGGTGGTGGAGGCGGAGCTGGAGTGGCGGCACCGGCCCACCGAGCCCTTCGACGTGAGGACGGGCCAGGGCTTCGGCCATGTCCAGTACTCCTTCGCCGCGCACCGTGCCGTCGTCGAGGTCGACACCGAGCTCGGCCTGGTCAAGGTCGTCGAACTCGCCTGCGCCCAGGACGTCGGCAAGGCGCTCAACCCGCTGTCCGTCATCGGCCAGATCCAGGGCGGGACGACCCAGGGGCTGGGGCTCGCCGTGATGGAGGAGATCGTCGTCGCGGACGACGGACGCGTACGCAACCCCTCCTTCACCGACTACCTCATCCCCACCATCCTCGACACCCCGGCCATCCCGGTCGACATCCTCGAACTGGCCGACGAGCACGCCCCGTACGGGCTGCGCGGTGTGGGCGAGGCGCCGACCCTGTCCTCGACTCCGGCCGTCGTCGCGGCCATCCGCCAGGCCACGGGCCTGGCGCTGGCCCGCGTACCGGTCCGCCCGGAGCATCTGACCGGGTCCTGACCTTCACAGTCCTCTCGCCATAGTCCTCTCGCCTCGGGCCGTCCCCCGGGTCGGGTGCAGCCTCATGTCATCCCAAGGAGCAGGCACACCATGACCCAATCCCCCACGCGGCCGGCGACCACGGCCGAGGACGCGGGCGAGGGCTCGCGGCCCCCGGCCGGACGGTCCTGGCTCGACCGCTACTTCCACATCTCCGACCGGGACTCCACGCTCGCGCGGGAGGTGCGCGGCGGCATCACCACCTTCATGGCGATGTGTTACATCCTCCTGCTCAACCCCCTGATCCTGTCCGGCAAGGACGCGCACGGCCACGTCCTCGGCCACACCGCTCTGATCACGGCGACCGCGTTCGCCGCGGCGGTGTGCACCCTGCTCATGGGCCTCGTCGGCAAGGTCCCGCTCGCCCTGGCCGCCGGACTGAGCGTCTCCGGCGTGCTCTCCACTCAGGTCGCCCCGCACATGAGCTGGCAGCAGGCCATGGGCATGTGCGTGATCTACGGCGCGGTCATCATGCTGCTCGTCCTCACCGGGCTGCGCGAACTCATCATGAACGCCCTGCCGTTGGCGCTCAAGCACGCCATCACCATGGGCATCGGCATGTTCATCGCGCTCATCGGCCTGGTCAAGGCGGGCTTCGTGCACGCCTCGGCCGGCGGCGGCCCGGTCACCCTCGGCCCGGCCGGCGAACTGACGGGCTGGCCCGTGCTGGTCTTCTGCGTCACGCTCCTGACCGTCTTCGTGCTCCAGGCCCGCAACGTCTCCGGCGCCATCCTCATCGGCATCGTCTTCGGCACCGTCCTCGCCGTCGTCGTCAACGCGACGGCCGCCCCCGGTACGCGCGCCTGGAAGAACGGGCCGCCCGAACTGGCCGGCGGCGCCGTCTCGATGCCCGACTTCTCGCTCTTCGGGCACGTCGCGTTCGGCGGCTGGGGCTCGATCGGCGCCATGAGCGTCGGCATGATCGTGTTCACGCTGGTGCTGGCCGGGTTCTTCGACGCCATGGCCACCATCATCGGCGTGGGCACCGAGGCCGGCCTCGCCGACGGCCGCGGCCGGATGCCCGGCCTCAGCCGGGCCCTGCTCATCGACGGCGCCGGCGGTGCGATCGGCGGCATCGGCGGGGCGTCCGGCCAGACCGTCTTCATCGAGTCCGCGACGGGCGTGGGGGAGGGCGCCCGTACCGGCCTGTCCTCCGTGGTGACCGGACTCCTCTTCGCCGCCTGCCTGTTCCTCACCCCGCTCACCCGCATCGTGCCCGGCGAGGTCGCGGCGGCGGCACTGGTGGTGATCGGCGCGATGATGATGGGCAACGCCCGCCACATCGACTGGAACGACCGGGCCGTGGCCATCCCGGTCTTCCTGACGGTCACCCTGATGCCGTTCACCTACTCCATCACCGCGGGCGTCGGCGCCGGTGTCATCTCCTACACCGTCATCAAGGCCGCCGAGGGCAAATGGCGCGCACCGGGCGCCTTCATGTGGGCGCTCACCCTGGTCTTCGCCGTCTACTTCGCCCTGCATCCCATCGAGAACTGGCTCGGCATCAAAGGGAGCTGAGGGGAGCCGACGTGCTGGACATCGCCGAAGAGCTGCACGCGTGGTGCGAGAAGGGCCGCGACTTCGCCGTCGCCACGGTCGTCGCCGTCCGGGGCAGCGCCCCGCGGCAGCCCGGTGCCGCCCTCGCGGTCGACACCGACGGCGAGGCGGTGGGGTCGGTGTCGGGCGGCTGCGTCGAGGGCGCGGTGTACGAGCTGTGCCGCGCCGCCCTCGACAGCGGCGAGAGCGTCCTCGAACGCTTCGGCTACTCCGACGAGGACGCCTTCGCCGTGGGCCTGACATGCGGAGGTGTCCTCGACGTCCTGGTCACACCGGTGCGGGCCCGCGACCCGCAACGGACGCTGTACTCCGCAGCGTTGGCGTACGCCGCGCGCGGTGAGCCGGTCGCGCTGGCGCGTCCCCTCACGGGAGCGGCGGGCGCACTGCTCGTCCGCTCCGACGGCACGGGCACCGGCACCCTTGGTGGCGCCCGCGAACTCGACTTCGCCGCACGGGCGGAGGCCGCGGCGCTGCTCGACGCGGGGCGCACCGGAATGGTGGAGGCCGGCTGCGAGGCCAGTCGCACCCCGCTCTTCGTCGAATGCCGCGTCCCCCCGCCCCGCATGATCGTCTTCGGCGCCGTCGACTTCGCCGCGGCCCTCGTCCGCGCCGGCAAGTTCCTCGGCTACCACGTCACCGTCTGCGACGCCCGCCCCGTCTTCGCCACCGCCCGCCGCTTCCCCGACGCCGACGAGGTCGTCGTCGACTGGCCCCACCGCTACCTCGACACCCAGCACCTGGACGCCCGTACGGTCCTGTGCGTCCTGACCCACGACGCCAAGTTCGACGTGCCGCTGCTGGAGCGGGCGTTGCGGCTGCCGGTCGCGTACGTGGGTGCGATGGGCTCGCGGCGTACGCACGAGGCCCGGCTCGACCGGCTGCGTGAAGTGGGCTTGAGCGAGGGGGAGTTGGCGCTGCTGCATTCCCCCATTGGCCTCGACCTCGGCGCCCGTACGCCGGAGGAGACGGCGCTGTCCATCGCCGCCGAGATCGTCGCGGTCCGGCGTGGCGGCACGGGGGTGTCGCTGACGGGGGCGGGGGTGCCGATCCATCGCGAGGCGGTGGCATGACCTCGTTCAGTTCAGGATCACCGGCAGACTCCGGAGCCCGTGGACCATCGCCAGCCGGTGGAACGGAACCTCGCACTCATCGATCGCGAGTCGCATGCGGGGGAATCGCTCGACCAGACGCCGATAGGCGATCCTCAGCTCCATGCGGGCCAGTTCCGCGCCCAGGCAGCGGTGAGGGCCGTGGCCGAAGGCCAGGTGGCGCCGGCCCGCGCGGGCCTGTGACGGCTCGGCGCTCGTGTCGTGGTTGGCGCGCAGCAGGGAGCACATCACCACGTCCCCCTTGGCCACCTGGTGATCACCCAGCTCGCAGGCTTCGAGGGCATAGCGGGGGAAGGCGACCTGCACCACGGTGAGACGGCGCAGAAGGTCCTCCACCAGATCGTCGACGGCGTGGGAGTCGGCGGCTCGTTCGCGGGCCCGGGGGTCACGGAGGAGAGCGAGCGTCCCGAGCGCCAGCATGCCGGCGGTGGTCTCCAGGCCACCGGTGAGCACGCCGTCGGCCAGGCCTGCCAGCGTGCGGTCGTCCAGGTCGGCCCCACGGGTCACCATGGTGCCCAGGAGACGGTTTCCGGGATCGCCGCGCTCGTCGGCGATCAGCTGTTCCAGGCGGGTCACGGAAGAGGAGACGGCGCCGAGCAGAGCGTCCAGGCCCGGGACGATGTCGAAGCGTTCGGTACTCAGCCGCTGGAAGTCCGCAAGGTGCGAGGCCGGAATCCCGAGCAGCTCGCACATGGTGCGGGTCGGCACGGGCCAGGCGAAGTCCTGTGCGAGGTCGACGGGTTGGGGCCGGCCCGCGATGAGGTCGAGTTGTTCGTCCACGATCCGCCGGATCCGCGGCTCGAGGTGGCGCAGCCCGCGGACCGTGAACTCGGGGGCGAGGATGCGCCGCAGTCTGCCGTGCAGAGGCGGGTCGCACGTGCCCAGGCCGCCCAGCACCTGCCCGCGCGTGAACTGCCCCATGTAGGGGAGCCGGGCCGGGTCGTTGCTGAACATGTCGTCGGCGGCGAGGACGTGCCGGACCTGGTCCGGGCTGTTGACCAGCCACATGTTCACGCCGAACCCCAGTGGCGCCGGGGTCACCTTTTCCCAGAGGGTTCCACGGGGCGGTTCAGGGGAGGCCAGGCCGTCTCGCCGGAAGAGATCCATGACCGGCTCGGGAACCAGCTCCAGCAGTGCCGCATCGCCTCCCCTCCGGACCGCACGCCGGAGTCGTCCACGCAGCAGATGCCCGGACAATGTGCTTCCGAGCCCCATGGATTCCCCCTTCGTGCCCGGCTGAGAGCTACCGGGCTACCCATGGGCACAGCTGCCGACGCCCGGCGGACGGGTGGCTAACCCTTTGGAGTGATAACCCGCCCCCGGCGCTGTGGCACGTGCGCCTCAGGGAAGGAACTCCCGGAACTGGCTCGGGAACGGCCTCATGGCAGTGCGGGGAACCTCATGACGGACTTCCGTGTGCTGGCGCGCGTCGTGCGCCCGCGAGGCGGGGCGGCGACGTCCGGCCGCGCCTATCAAGTCGGCCTGGCCCGGGAAGCGTCGGACGTGCGCAGCGCCCAGCGGCTGCGTTACGAGGTCTTCGGCATGGAACAGGGCGCCCGTCTGCCGTCGGCCGGCTCCGGGCTGGACGCGGACGGCTTCGACGATCTCTGCGACCACCTCCTCGTGCGGGACGAGGCAACGGCCGAGGTGGTGGGAACCTACCGGCTCCTGCCCCCTGGCCGGTCGGAACGACTCGTCGCGGACGGCGAGTTCGCACTCGATGCCCTTGCACCGCTGCGCGGTGCCCTGGTGGAGGCAGGCCGGGCCTGCGTACAGCCCGCGCATCGCAACGGGTGGGCGCTGCAAGCCATGTGGGCGGGCATCCTGCGCTACATGACGGACCAGGGGCTGGGCTGGATCTGCGGCTGCACCTCGGTGTCACTGGCGGACGGAGGTGACCGGGCGGCCGCCGTGTGGGAAGCGGTCCGGGCACGGCATCGTGCCCCTGCTGAATACCAGGTGCGCCCCCGGACTCCCTGGCTGCCGCAACAAGCCGGTCCCGTCAAACCGGCCGCCATTCCGTCACTGCTCCGCGGTTACCTCGCGCTGGGCGCCTGGGTCTGCGGACCGCCCGCACTCGACAGCGACTTCCGGACCGCCGACCTGTTCACGCTGCTGTCGTTGGACCGGGTGCCGGAAGACCGGCTCCGCCCGTTGCGGGCAGCAGTAGCATGACCGAGCCGCAGCCCGGCCTCGGCCCGTGGCGTCCCAGTTCCCCCTGCGGACGCTCCTGCCTGCCGACAAAGGTGCGACAGGACCGGGTGGGACCTCTCCTGCGGGTGCTGCGGCTGACGGCGACGCTGCTGGCCGTCCTGGCGATCGTCTGCCCCGCCCTGTCCTTCGCGGCGGGACGGCGGGTGGGGCTGTGGACCTATCGCTGTTGGATCAGGGCAGTCGTACGAGCCCTCGGGGTGCGCGTGCGCCTCGTGCCGCACGGGTACGCGCATGAGGCGAGGAACACGGTCCCCGGACTCCTGGTGAGCAACCACACTTCTCTGCTCGACGTCCTCGTGCTTGCCGGGTACGACTCCGCCCGGCAGCTGAGCAAGGCGGACGTACGGCGATGGCCGTTCATCGGCTGGGCAGCAGTGCTGGGCCGCACCCTGTACCTCGACCGCGAGCGGCTCTCCGCCCTGCCCGCCGCCGTCGCCGGAGTCACCCGGGCATTGCGGGCCGGTGACCGGGTGTACCTCTGCCCCGAGGGAACGACATGGTGCGGCGGAGCGAGCGGGGCGTACCGGCCCGCCTTCTTCCAGGCAGCACTGGATGCGGACGTTCCTGTGTTCCCCGTGGTCCTCCGCTACCGCTCCGGCGGTCACACCACCACGGCGGCCGCGCTGGTCGGGCCCATGAGTGTCGTGGAGTCGGCGCTCCTGATCACCGCTCAGCGCGGGCTGACCGCCGAGCTGGAGCGGCTCCCGCCCGTGCGGCGCTGCCCGGCCACCGACCGGCGGACCCTGGCACGCACCGCCGAGCACGCGGTCGACCGGGCGGCGCAGTCCGCCCCCCGGCTACGGGAGCCGGGCCGAGCATGTCCCGCCCGGTTGTGAAGGATCACTCAGGGGGCATGCGGCGCGGGCTGTACAGGTGGGGACGGGCGTGCGCCCGGCATCCGAAAGGAGTCATCGCCGCATGGGTGTTCGTACTCGCCACCCTGGCGCTGCTCGACTGCTTCTGGGGCGGGACGTTCAAGGACGAGTACTCCCTGCCGGGGACCTCGGTCCAACGCGGTGCCGACCTGATCGCCGCGCACGGCAGCAACGCCGTCCGAGGTGTCAGCTCGCAGATCGTTCTCCATACGGAGCCAGGAGGGCTGGCAGTACATCAACGCGATGTCACCGCAGCCGGAGCCCGTCTGTCGCGCCTTCCTCACGTCACGGCGGTAGCCGGCCCTTTCACCACCCCGGGCACACTCTCACGGGACGGAACAACGGGGTACTTCACGGTCTGGTTCGACGATTTCCCGAGCAGGTTCGGCACGCCCTATCTCACGCGGTGCGACGACGCGGTCCATGAGCTGCGCGAGCAGGGCATCACGGTCGACTACGGCAGCCCGCTCGGAGAACTTGCGCGCCCCGCAGGGTCCGACGCACTGTCGGAGCTGATCGGTCTCGGCACCGCGCTGGCAGTGCTGCTCCTGGCCTTTCGCAGTGTCGCCGCTGCCGCAATTCCCTTGCTCACCACACTTGTTGCGCTGCCCGTCGGGCTGTGCGCGCTCCATCTGCTGGCGAACGTGTTCACGTTCGCCACGGCGGCCCCGACAGTGGCCGCCATGATGAGCCTCGGTGCCGGACTGGACTACACGCTCTTCCTGGCCACCCGGCACCGGCGCCTGCTGCACGACGTGGACGACCCGGCCGATGCCGCCGGCCGGGCCATGGCGACCAGTGGTCACGCCGTCGTCATGGCAGCGGCAGCCGTGACCCTCGCGCTGAACGGTCTCTACCTCTGCGGCACGGGCTTCATCGCGAGCCTCGCCGCTGCCGCCGGCACGACCGTACTGATCACCGCCCTCGCCACCCTCACCCTGACGCCGGCCCTCCTCGGGCTGTTCGGCCGCTCCATTGACCGGCTGCGCCTCGGCCGGCCTGTCCACGAGGCCACCGGCGCCCGGGACCTCTGGTACCGCTGGTCCCGCATCCTGGGGCGGTACCCGGGTACGTTCCTCGCCGCAGGTGTCATCGTGCTGGGCGCCGTCAGCATCCCGCTCGTCTCTGTGCACTTGGGGCACATCGACTCCGGTTCGCTGCCTGGCCATTACCCCGAGAAACGCGCGTACGAGCACGTCTCCGAGAGCTTCGGGCCCGGCGCCAACGGCCAGTTCACCATCGTCGTCGAGCTCGACCCCGCACACACCGCGAGCAGCGCCCAACGCGGCCGACTGTCCGACGCCCTCGTCGCATCTCTTGCCGGGGCCCCCGGCGTCGCCGCGGTCGCCGCACCGGTCCCCAGCGCGGATCACGCGCTGCTGACCACAACCGTCACCCCGGATACCGGCCCGCAGGACGAGAAGACCCCCGGCCTGCTCCGAAGCCTCGAACACACCGCCCTGCCCCAGGCTTTGGCCGGTACCGGTGCACACGGCTTCGTGACCGGCCTCACCGCCGCCCGGCTCACCTTCGCGGACGACCTCGTGAACAGCCTTCCTGCCATGGCGGCCTTCGTCACCACCACGGCCTTCCTCCTGCTGCTCGCCACGTTCCGCGGCCTGCTCGTCGCGGTCAAGGCCGCACTCCTCAACCTGCTGTCCGTCGGCGCAGCCCTGGCCGTCGTTATCGCCGTCTTCCAGAAAGGCTGGGGAAGCGGCCTCTTCGGCGTGTCCGCACCCGTCCCCGTAGAGCCCTATGTGCCGGTCCTGGTGCTGGCCATCGTCTTCGGCCTCTCCATGGACTACGAGATCTTCCTCATCACCCGTATCCGTGAGGCCTGGCTGCAGACCGGCGACAACCAGCAGAGCATCGCTACGGGCCTCACGGCCACCGCCCGCATCATCACCAGCGCGGCAGTCATCATGACCAGTGTCTTCCTCGCCTTCCTCCTCAGCACCGACATCGTCATCGAAATGATCGCCCTCGGCCTGGGGGCCGGCGTGCTCATCGACGCCACCCTCATGCGTCTGCTGCTGGTTCCGGCCGCCATGCACCTGCTCGGCAGGGCCAATTGGTGGCTCCCCGCACCGCTCACCCGCTGCCTGCCGCGCCCCTTGGTGCCGAGCGTCAGCCGCCGGGCGAGGGGGTAGCGTAACCGAGTGGCCGACACCATGGTCTTCTTCCGTGAGTTCATTCGTTCGCCGATGGTCACGGCGACGGTGACCGCCAGTTCACCAGGCCTGGCCAGACAGATGACCCTTCCGGTGCCCGAGCAGGGCGACCCCGTGGTGGTGGAACTCGGCCCCGGTACCGGCGCCTTCACCGGCGCGATTCAGGAGCATCTGGCAGGACGGGGGAGGCATCTGGCCATCGAGCTGAACCCCCGACTGGCCAGGATCCTCGCGGACCGGTTCCCGAAGGTGGAAGTGATCACTGCTGATGCGGCTTCGCTGCCCGACCAGCTTGCCGAGCGAGACCTGAGCGCCGATGTGGTGATCAGTGGATTGCCGTGGGCTGCCTATCAGCGACCGTTGAGCTCCGCTGTGGCGAAGTCGCTTTCCAACGCCGGCGTGTTTACCCAGTTCACCTATACGTGGTCGCTCTGGGCACCCCCGTCGAGACGTCAACTCGCCGAACTGCGATGCGCGTTCGAGGAGGTTGTCCTCAGCCGGACGGTCTGGCGAAACCTGCCTCCCGCGCTGGTCTACTTCGCCCGTCGAAGGAGGACGGTACCGGTGGACACGGCTTCGTGACCGGCCTCACCGCCGTCTGCCGCACTCGGGGGTCGAGTAGGAGCCGCGCAGGTTGATCGTCTCGGCAGGCTGAAGACCTATGGGACCTTCGGGCCACCGGCGCGGCGAGCGATCAACTGGGCCAGCTGCTCGGCGTAATGCTCGACCAGTTCGGGCGAGGTGGCGTCGGCGCCGAACAGGCCGCGGGCCAGCTGGGGGTAGACGGCGAGGGCGTTGCCGGCGGCCATGGTGATGAGGATCAGCGCGGCCGGGTCGAGGCGATCGTCGATCTCGCCGGCGCGCTGGCGTTCGCGGAGGGCCTCGACCTCCTGCCGGAGCCGGGCGTTGCGTTCCCGCGCCTCCTCGTCGTCCTCGCCGGTGTCGGCGAGGCCGTCCCAGGCGAGCAGGCGCCCGCCGAGGTGGGGGTGGACGCTTGCGTGCACGCTGCGCTTGATCTGCTCGGTGAAATCCAGGTCGTTGGCGATCTCCTCGGCTTCGTAGGCACGCCAGCAGCGGCCGATCTCCCGGTACAGGCCCTGCTTGCCGCCGAAGTAGTAGGAGATGAGCTGCTGGTTCACACCGGCGCGTTGGGCGATCTCCGCGACCCGGGCGCCGTCGAAGCCCTTGGCGGAGAACACCTCCGCCGCGGCGTCGAGGATGCGGGCCTTGGTGCGCTCCGCATCGCGCTGCCGCTCGTGCCGAGCCGGCGATCGTCTGGCCGGCCGCTGCCGCCCGGCCGGTTCCTGGTCCTGCGTCGAGTGTTGTGCGGCCATGGACGCGATTCTGTCATGCGCCCAACTGTCTTAATCAATCAGTCGTTTGACAAGTGCATCCGTGCGGATGATTCTGTCGGTCATGGCCCACATAGCCTTCATGAGCCCGGCCGAGGCCGGTCACCTCAACCCCACCCTGCCGATCGCCCGGGAACTGATCGGGCGCGGGCACCGTGTCACCTTTCCCGCCGATGAGCGGATGGCCGAGCGCATCCGGCCCACCGGCGCCGAGGTCATCCCCTGCGAGCCGCGGCCTGCCGAGGCGATCCTGATCGACGGCATGGACGCGGCGGCGCGCGCCACGCTCACGCTGCTCCAGCAGGTGGAGCATGCTCTGCCGCAAATCGAGGCCGGTTACGCGGACGACCGGCCGGATCTGATCGTCAACGACTGGCTCGCCTGGGCCGGTCCGATGCTCGCCGCCAAGTGGGAGATTCCCCGGGTCCAGTCCTGGTCCGCCCATGCGGCCAGCGAGGGCTACGACTTCGGGGCGTTCATCGTCGAGATGTTCGCCGGCAGCTCGTGCAAGGCGGAGTTCGACGGCCTGCTGGCCACCGTCCTCGCCCGGCACGGCCTGCCCGCGTTCGAGGTGCACGACTTCTACAGGCCCGCCGAGTCCAATCTCGTCTACCAGCCCAAGTCGTTCCACGTGCACAACGAGACCTTCGACGACCGCTACGCGTTCGTCGGCCCGACCAGGCTGCCCGCCCCGCAGGACTGGACGCCCCCGGGGCGTCCGCTGGTGCTGGTCTCGCTGGGCACGATCATCAGCCGCCCGGATTTCTTCCGCACCTGCGTCCAGGCGTTCGCCGACCAGCCCTGCCATGTGGTGATGTCCGTGGGGCGCGGCATCGACCCAGTCGGACTAGGGGAGTTGCCCGCGAACATCGAAGCGCATCAGCACGTCCCACAGCCGGCCGTGCTCGCGCACGCCGACGCCTTCGTCACCGCCGCCGGCATGAACTCCGCGATGGAGGCCCTGGCCGCGGCCGTGCCGATGGTGGCCGTACCGCACACCCCCGAGCAGCGGACCACCGCCGACCGCATCGCCGAACTCGGCCTCGGTGTGGCGGTGGCTCCGGAGGAGGCCACCGCCGAGCGCCTGCGTGAGACCGTCCGTCACCTGCTCGGTGACACCGCTCTCCGGAAGCGGCTGGACGCCATGCGGCAGGACATCCGCACGGCGGGCGGCGCTCTCCGGGCCGCCGACGTGATCGAGTCCCGTCTGCCCGGCTGACGTTCACGGGCAGCGGACGACCTGGGCCTCAACCACGCGATCCAGCTGTTCGCGGATCCGACGGCGCAGGACCGTACTCGTCGTGCGGTGGAGCGGCTGCTCGGCCGGGCGGCCTGACGAGCCGCTCGAATTCCGGTTCGGTACGGAGGAGTTCGGCGTACGTCCCCGTGGCGTGAGTCGTGCCGTTCCCGAGCATGACGATGGTGTCCGCCGCTTCGACGGTCGACATCCGGTGGGCGATGACCAGGAGGGCGCATTCCTTCCGGAGGTTGTGCATGGTGACCGTCAGGGCGGCCTCGTTGGCGGGGTCGAGGTGGGCGGTGGGCTCGTCCATCAGCAGCAGACGGGGACGGGCCAGGACCGCCCGGGCTATGGCGATCCTCTGACGTTCGCCACCGGACAGGCGCGCCCCGCGTTCACCGACCTCGGTTTCGAGCCCTGCCGGCAGGCGGTGGACCTTCTCGGTGAGGTTGACGAGGTCGATGACCTCCCACAGTCTGTCGTCGCTGACGTCCGGGGCGGCGTAACAGAGGTTGTCCCGCAAAGTGCCGTGCAGGATCGGGCAGTCCTGCTCGACCCAGCCGATGTGCGAGCGCCACTCGTCGAGGCCGAGCTCCGTGGCGGGCCGCCCGTCGATGCGGAGGCTGCCGCTCCACGGTTCGTAGAACCGGTTGACCAGCGCGAAGGTGGTCGACTTGCCGGCCCCGGACGGGCCGACCAGGGCCACGAGCGAGTGAGGGGGGACGCTCAGGGACAGTCCTCGGAGCACCGGGGCGTCGGGGGTGTAGCCGAACCGCAGGTCACGGATCTCCAGGGCCGCAGAGGATGCGGTCTTCTGCCGCGACGGTCCGATCGCGGGAGCGGTGTTGTCCTCGACGGGGAGCTCGTAGACCTCCTGGATGCGTTCGGTGGCACCCTTGGCCCTGTTCACCGAGGCGACGCCCGCCATCAGTTCGGTGATGGGCCCCGTGAGCTGGGTCGCGTACAGCAGCATGGCCACCAGGGCGCCGAGCGACAGGGCACCGTCGCTGACACGGGCGGCACCGACCAGCAGGACCAGGACGAAGGCCGCGTTGATGGCCATCTGGGCCGTGGGGCCGGCCATCGCCTCGAGCCGGGCGCTGCGCACGGCGGCGTCATAGGCGTCGTGGGCAAGGGAGTTGATGCGCTCGATCTCCCGCTGTTCGGCACGGTTGGCCCGGACGGTGCGCAGAGCGGAGAGCGCTCGTTCCAGTCCGGCCGAGATCGCCCCGACGGCGTTCTGCAGCGTCGTCGAGGCACGGCCGATCCTCGCCGAAAGGGTCTTGATCACGATGCCGCCGACGAACAGCACGCCCAGGATGAGCAGCATCAGGACCGGGTCCATCGCGAACATGACGATGATGCTCCCCAGAGCGACGCACAGGTTCGTGGCGATCTGGACGGAGACGTGCGTGAGCGCCTCGCGCAGGACGGCCACGTCCGTCGAGGCACGCGCCATGAGGTCGCCCACACGCAGACGGTCGAAGTCCTGCATACGGACCCGCAGCAGGTGCGAGACCAGCCCGGTGCGCATGCCCAGGACGAACCGCTCGCCCGTGCGCTCCAGCAGGAAGGCGGCGCAGGCACCGATCAACGCCTGGGCCAGCAATAGCAGGACGAGGGTGGTGACGGGGAGGAAGAGCGACCGGTGTGCGGTGAGCGCGTCGATCACACCCTTGGCGGCCAGGGGTTGCGCGAGGCCCACGCCGGCGGCGATCAGGGTGAGGAACAGGGCGGCACCCAGAGGGCCCCGCTGCCCCCGGGTCAGGGTCCACAGATGTCGGAGCATCGCCGGTGTCAGCCGGCCTCCACCAGGCCGGACGCCCGGAGTTGTCCGGTCAGCTGCGTCAGATCCTGGTGTGCCTGCTCCGGCGCGATGCCGAACCGGTCCGCGAACTCGCCGGCCACCTGGTCCACGGTGCCGCCGTCGAGCAGGCGTTGCAGCGCGTAGGCGCCGGTCTGGTTGAGCTGCCAGTAGTTCCCGGTGCGCTGGCTCAGCAGCACCGCGCCGTCGTCGGTGCTGGTGGAGACCGTGTCGGCGGTCAGGCGGAGCGTCATGAGGTGGTCCTCCGGAGGGATGGCTTGGACGGTGCGGGGGCGACGGTGATCATCGGCCGGTAGTAGCCGTCGGGGTACGGCTCGTCGATCACCTGGCCTTCGGCCTCGATCCAGGCGTGCGCGGCGAACGGCGTCGTCCGCACACCGGCCTGCCACGTGGGCCACACGCCCTTGAAACGGCACAACAAGGCCGCCGCGATCGACCGTTGCACGCAGTTGTGGACAGCGCACTGCAGACTGACCGCGACGACCGCGGCACGGGCCGCGGACGCCTGGGCGACGGTGCCCGGGCGGGCACCGGTGCGCAGCGTCTCGAGCGCGGTGCGCAGGTATTTCGGCGGCAGTTTGGCCAGCGGCCAGGCGACGGCCACGGCGGTCAGCGGCAGCACGCGCCGGTGCAGGGGCAGCCGGACACGGCGCGGCAGCGCGCGCGGGGGACTGGTCACGAGGCCTCCTCGGGCTCGGGCACGGGGCGAAGGGTGCGGGCGGGTCCGGCGGGGCGGGCCGCGATCTCCCGCAGCCACAGCTCGGCACCGAGCGTCGATTCCAGCTGGGCGGACCAGACGTCCCCGGAGCGGGGCGGCGTGAGCAAGGTGGTCCGCAGCCTGGCCACGTCGAGCAGGCCGCGCCGCGCCAGCAGCGAATCCTCGAACAGCTCGAGCAGATCGGGAACATGATCCTGCAAGGCCCGGTCGACGGACTCCTCGGCGTCGCCCTTCGTGGTCCGGTCCAGGATCACGTCGGGTACGAGGCCGCGCATCGCCAGGGCCAGCACCGGCTTGTACCGCCAGGGGGTGTAGCGCTCGTGGGGACGGGTCGTCAGCACGGCCTCGACCACCCGGTCGTCCACGTACGGCAGTTCGAGCCGCAGCCCCTCGGCGGCGTACTCACGGCCGAGCAACCGCAGCGCGGGCCCTGAGCTGCGCATCGCGACAAGTGCCTCGTGCTGCCCGCGGTCCCGTGCCAGGGGAACGGCGTGATCCGCGACGTCGTGGAAGAGCGTCTGTGTGGTCTTCACGGCGTCGCCGGTGGTCCACGGGGTCGCCGGGATCCGCGGTCCCCAGTCCAGGGTGGGAGCCGGGGACAGCGGCGCGGAACTGCCGAGGGCGTCGGCGCACCCCCGCCACCACGTGCCGAGGTCCTCCCCGCGCAGCAGCCCGGCCAGGCTGGGCCCCAACGGCCAGCGGTTCAGCGCCCGGTGGGCACGCAGCTCCCGCAGGGCGGTCAGGGGCCGACGGCGGAAGAGCGTGTGCAGGTAGGCGGCGGTGCCGGTGAACAACTCGTCGGCCCCGTGCCCGGCCAGGTGCCAGGTGGCGCCGTGCTCGACCATCAGCTGGATCCCCGTGCGGACCGCGTTCATCCCCCGGGTGAGAGAGCGCGGGGCCTCCGTGTCCGGCAGCGAGTACGGCGGGGAGAACACGGGCGGGGCGGCGGCCTCCGGCAGGGTCAGGTGCTCGCCCCGCGCCAGCAGGCGCTCGGCCTGGGCGGCGTACTGCGCGTCGTCGTTGATCGCGCTGCCGCCGGTCCAGCGGAAGGTCAGCAGATCGGGGCGGTGCTCGGCGGCGAGAAAGCACAGCGAGGTGGAGTCCATGCCGCCCGACAGGTCGGCCGACAACCTGCCCTCGCGGGGCTGCCGTTGGGCCACGGCCTCCTGGAGCTTCTCGCGCACCAGGGCCGCGCCGTGGGCCAGGGGACGGTCCGGCTCCGGCGGAAGCCACCAACGTACCGTGCGGGCCCGGCCGTTGTCGGGGAGCACCAGGTAGGAGTCCGCGGCCACTTGCTGTACGCCGCGCCACCAGCTGCGCTCGCTCAGCGGTGCGAAGAGCATCCCGTACGTCACGCCTGCCGCCAGCAGATCTTCGTCCGGCTCCGCACCGATGAGCCCTGCCAGGATGTCGGCCCGGTCGGCGGCGATCGGGACATCACCCAGCCGGGCGGTGAATACGCAGCGGGTCCCGGAGATGGTGCCCTGGAAGCGCACTTGGCCGTTGACCGATGCCACCAGATGCGTGCTGCCGGGCAGTCGGCGGGCGAGCCTGTCCAGGTCCGGGAGGCTGCGCACCGAGGAGGCCAGCGCGGACAGGCGATCCGGCGTGACCGAGGTGGTACCGAACACGGCCACCCGTACGGAGCCCGCCTCGGCCACCACCAGGTCCTCCGGCGCCCACGAGCCGGCCAGCCACGGCCGCCCGGAGGCGTGGGGCACCATCCGCGGCGCTCCGTCGCCGAGTTGGCGGTGGGCCCAGGCTCCGCCGGGGGAGTCCGGAAGGACCGCAAGGTTGTCGTTCAGGGCCTGCACATGCCTCACCGCCAGCTATCAAGGACCGGGGAAGAAGATCGCGCAACTGGGCCCAGCCAAACCCCCGGTGACCGAGCCGGGCAAGTGTGTGGTCGTGCCAAGCACTGATATAAGTCATGTTCCGCACCATGTGCGGTATGGGGGCCCACGGGGCTTCTCCCGCCCCGTCCGCACCGGGAATAACAGCAGGTCGGAGGGTGCCGTGACCCGCGCGAATCCTGGTTGTTACCCGAGCGTTGCCTACGCGGCGCGCCAGACCGCGGGGGCCGTCGCCTCAGTGGTCACATTCCACTGGTCAGCCGCTGTTTCTTCTTGATCCATCCGTGCGGGCGCGAAGTCGGCTCGAGGATGGCGGAAGTTGCCAGGGGCACGTGGACGTCCAAGGTGGATGCCGGTTACATGTTTGACGTCGAATCCGGTACCACCGAGATGGACAGGAGAAGCTCATGGCCAAGCTGCCCGAGCGTTACACCGCCCCGACCGTCGCCAAGGTCGGCAACTTCACCAAGGACACGGACGGCACCATTCACACGAAGAAGGACGCCACGACCTGGGGTTTCAAGAAGGGTTAGTGAGCGCGGCGGGTCTCCACTGACCGCCGGGTAGTCCTGCGGCCCGGCCCTTCTCCGGTCTTCCGGAGCGGGGCCGGGCATTTGCGCGTCCGCTTCTTCCCGGCTGTTTCTTCTCGGCTTCTTCTCGGCTTCTTCTCAGCCACCCCGACGGCAGGTCAGAACCTTGCTCGTGAAAGCATTTGGCGAACATATGTCCCCTAGTGTGGAGCGTTGCTCGCCTTGTTGCCTTCCAGATGGTCCCGAACCCTTGCCGTAGCCCTCTGCATAGCCGCCGCCTCCGGCACAACAGCCACAGCCACAGCGGCTGTAGCGGCGCCGAACGACGGGCCGTCCGCCGAGAAGTACTGGACCGCCGACCGCCTCGCGGAGGCGGAGCCGCTCCCGGCGAAGGCGCCGGCGGCGGCGCCCCGGATGCGTACCGTGGGCCCGCCGTCCGTGGCCCAGGGCAGGCTCGGGGACGGGCTGCCCATGGTCGGTACGTTCTTCATGGTCGGAGACAAGAACAAGAAGACCTACTGCAGCGCGAGCGTCGTCCGCAGCGCGGGCCGCGACCTCGTGCTCACCGCCGCGCACTGTGCGAAGTCGCTGAAGGCCGCCAAGAACCGCGTGTTCATACCCCAGTTCCGCAAGGGCCTCGCCGCCTCCCGGCAGACGTACGGGGCGTACCCCGTGCGGCAGGTGTTCATCGACCCCCGCTACCAGGGCGGCAAGGGGCGCTCCACCGATCTCGACTTCGCCTTCGTCCGGGTGGGTGTCAACGACCGCGGCCAGAAGGCAGAGAACCGGACGGGCGGCCTCCGGCTGACCGGCACCCCGCGCTGGAACAACACGGTCACGGTGATGGGCTACCCGGGCGGCGGGAGCAACCCCGGCCAGAAGGCCATCAGTTGCACCACCCCCACCTCCCGGCTCAACGGCTACCGCCAGCTCCAGATGCTGTGCGGCGGCTACTACAACGGCGTCTCCGGCGGTCCCTGGATCACCCACTACGACGCCAAGCGCAAGACCGGCGACGTGATCGGCGTCATAGGCGGCTACAACGGCGGCGGCAACGACGCCAACAACGACTGGGTGAGCTACTCCCCGGTGTTCGGCCGCGAGATCCAGGACCTCTACCGGGACGCGGTCGCCGGCCGTACGCCGAGCCGCGGCGCCCTCGACACCTCCGCCCGTCCCTCCCTTCCCGGATCCGCGCGGCTCTGGAGGAACGCGACCCACCTGGTCTCCGGCGACTTCACCGGCAACGGCCGTGACGACCTGCTGGTGATCTGGAACGACGGCGAGGTCAGCCTCTACCCCGGCAACGGCCGCGGCGGCTTCGGCCGGGACCGCATGCTCAGGAGCAGCGAGAAGAGCCCCTGGGTGCGCGCCGAGGCCGTCACCGCGGGCGACTTCACCGGCAGGGGCCGGTCCTCCGACCTCCTGGTCCGCTGGAAGGGCGGCAAGCTCAGCATGTTCGCGGACGTGAGCGCCTCCGGCTTCGGCAAGGAGTACACCCTCGCCAAGCAGGGGACGGTCTGGAAGCACGCCACCCAGATCACCGCGGGCGCGTACGACTCCGCGGGGCGGGCCGACGACGTGGTCGTGCGCTGGTCCGACGGCGAGGTCTCCCTCTACACCGGCCTCGGCTCCTCCGGCGTCGGCCGCGAGCACCGGCTGGCGAAGCACGCCAACTGGACGCGCGCCGTCGCGATCACCACGGGCCGCTACTCCGGCAGGCCCGGTGCGGATCTCACGGTGCGCTGGAAGGACGGCGCCCTCGACGTCTACGCCGGAACCGGCCCGTCCGGCCTCGGCACCCGCACCAACATCCAGGCCCCCAACCCGTCGTACACCGGCTCCTCCGCCATGGCCGCGGGCACCTTCACGGGCTCCGGCCGCCCGGACGACCTCGTCGTGCGCTGGGGCAACGGCGAGACATCGCTGTACGAGGGCACCACGGCACGGGAGCTGGGGAACTGGAGCCCGCTGGTCTCGCCCTGACCCCCGACCCCTGACCCCTGGCTCCTGACCGAAAACGTATGGCCGACAGCCCACTTCTGGAGAAGGTGCAGAGGAGGAAAGAATTCCGCGAGTTGACGCCTGTGTACCGGGACCCACCAAGGGGGAGCTGTGGCAGGGAAGTTGCTCGCGAGAAGACTGCCGGCCGTACTGGGCGCGGTGACGGCGGCGGTGCTGATGCTGCCGTCACCGGCGTCCGCCCAGCAGGCCGGTGACCACGCCGCCGTCCAGGCGGCGTTGAACGTGTTCCAGGCGAGCGCGGGTCCGGGGGCCGGGATCCACGCCGGTGACAGCACAGACTCCTGGACGCTCTCCACGGGTACGGCCGTCATCAACACGAAGCGGCCGGTCCAGCCGACCGACCATTACCGCATTGGTAGCCAGACCAAGAGCTTCACCGCGGCGGTGGTGCTGCAGCTGGTCGACGAGGGCAAGGTCGCCCTCGACACACCGATCGAGAAGTACCTGCCCGGCGTGGTCGACGGCAACGGATACGACGGCAACACCATCACGGTGCGGCAGTTGCTCCAGCACACCAGCGGAATAGCGACCAACAGTCCGGCGTCCCCGGAGGCCAACCCGGACGGCACGTTCACCCTGGCCGCACTGGTGCGGGACGGGCTCAAGCGTCCCCCGGCCTTCCCGCCGGGCGGCGGCTGGCAGTATTCCAACACCAATTACGAAATCCTCGGCATGCTCATCGAGAAGGTCACCGGTACGCCGGTGGCCCAGGTGATCACGAGCCGGATCGTCCAGCCGCTCAATCTCACCCAGACCACATTCCCCGCCGCAGGCAACCGCACCGTGGCCGAGCCGGCCGTGCACGGGTACAACGGCGTGCGTATCGGCCCGTTCTTCTTCTGGACGGACGTCATGACGGCGTTCGAGCCGTCCATCTACAGCACCGCAGGCGCGATGATCTCCACGGAACAGGACATCAGCACCTTCTACCGGGCGCTGATCGGCGGCAAGGTCGTGTCACCGGCGAGTCTGGCCGAGATGAAGAAGGCGAGGGACGTCGGCCCGGGCCTCGGCTACGGACTCGGCCTGATCAAGCACACCCTGCCTTGCGGCGGTGTGGCCTGGGGGCACGACGGCGAGGTGACGGGCTACTACACGGAGACCATGGTCACCGAGGACGGCCGCCACGCCGCCGTGGTGAGCAATGCACTCACCCCTCTCAGCAACCCCGTCGGGCCGATGTACAAGCTGCTGGACACGGCGCTGTGCGAGAAGTGAGCGTCACCGCACGATGATGAACCTGACATCCCAGACCGGGGCCGTCTGCGGGCAGACGGCCCCGGCCCGGCGGGGCGTACAGCGCTGGTAGGAAATGACGTCCATGGTGCCGCCGCCCCGCACCGCATGGAACGTCGCCTCGGCGTCACCGTTCGGTGACGTGCGCTGCGCGTCACGGTGCAGCACCGGGTTGCCGGGGACGGCCGGGGCGGTCCAGGCCCAGGACAACTGGTCGTCCCGGCGGCCGGTGAGACGGACGGTGATCTCGTCGCCCTGGTGCACGGTGATGACACGGTGGTTGTCCGCGTTCGTCAACGTGATGTGCGGCTCCGCAACTGCCGTACTGGCAAAGGCCACTGCTGCGGCACAGGAAAAAGTCAACAGCCCAGCTGCTTTCATCGCTTCCTTCCAACAACATGGTCAGGCCAGCGTGTCGATATGGCCGATGCACGCTGCCCGGATCACTCGAAGATGAGCAAGTGCGACACGGTCCTTCACGGCGTCAAACGCGGGTGTGTCAATCGACGCCATGACGGTCGACTCAAGGGCTCTTATCGCCGGACCCGGCAGAACAAAAGTCCCCTGAAGATGGAACCCCGTCTCCACCCGATTGCACAGAACGACACGCAGGGCATCCCAGGACCGGCGTGCGACCGCCTGCGTCTTGCGTCTCTCGCCCGGATCCGTCGCACCCCGCAACTCCTCCAGGGACCGGATCACGTCCTGAGCGCGCCGATGGAGTTCGGTCGACAACTTCCGTACCCGGGCGAAGACCTTCAGCGACGCTGCCGTACCCGCGACCAGGAGCGTCATACTCGCGGCAAGCATCGACGGCCGGTAGGTATGTGCCACTTGACTGCGTGACGTCAGCAACAGCAGCCCTCCCAGACCGCACCACAGCGCGAAGACCCGCGCGACCGCCGCCCGGACCAGCCTGCCCCGCAGGCGATGCAGCGGAAAGTCCGTCGGCTCCGCCAGCCCGGCGCCGGAGAAGTTGAACACCCAGACGGCGAACAGCGAGCCGGCCGCCACCGTCTGATCCGCCGTCCCCGCGCAGAGAACGGCAGTCATCGCGACAGCGGCGAACGTCACACCGATGGCGATGACCGGGAGGGAGGTCAGACGCCATCGCCAGGCGGGGGGCAGCCCTTCGAACCAGGGCCGTGCCAGGCGTCTCGCCGCCAGGGCCAACGCCGCGGCCACGAACGGGGCGGCGTACCAAACCTGCACAGGACAGGCAAGCGGCGCGATCACGGCGCCGACAGCAGTCGCGGTGGCGACACCGGCGGCGGTCAGCCGCTGCCGCAGGGACAAAAAACGTACGCGCTCGAGCAGAAGAGTCATTCGGTATCGGTCCTTTCCAGCCGGACCGATGTACTACCAGCTCAGCGCGGTGGCGTGCTCAGCAGGGCGGATAGAACTGGCGGACCCAGTGGCGGTAACGGCCGATGGCTTCGTCGCCTGTGGCGAGGCGAGGGCGTGGCTCGTAGCGCTTGGCGTTCCAGATCCTGATGTCGTCCTGGACCTTGTGCACCGAGATCCGGAGCATGGTGAGGGCGAGGGCGCGGTGCATGGGGCGTCGCAGGAGCGACGTTCCGGCGGACCGGGGCTGTCGGATGTCCGTGCAGGCGGTCGCGAGCACCAGGCGTGTGCGCTGGGGCGCGGTGGGCGTGTGCATGACCCACGAATAGATGACCACTCCGAGTGAGGGCAGTGGGAGCTCGACACGCAGACAGCCCATTCCCGCCTGCAGGAATGTGGTGTCGTACCGGAACCTCTTCAGCAGGGAAGGGTGATTCGGACTGAGCAGCAAGTCCGTTTGCAGACAGGGAGCTTGCGACTGCGGCGGGTCGACTTTCCACACGGTCACATCGTGCACGGTCGGCAGATGCCGGTAGTCGGCCGTGTTCTCGGTGAGCTCCTGGACATGGGCATGAACATCAGTGCTCCAGGAGGCGGTTGGGGTGATCCCTGCGGGGGAGGTGTCGGGCACCTCCCAGGTGGGCGGGGAGTCGTCGTGTCCGTACCAGATGAGGATGAAACCGTTGCGCTCACGCAGCGTGTGATGCCCCAACCGGGCACGCGGTGGCGGACCGTCGGGCGTACTGACGCAGGCGCCGTCGGGAGCGAAGGCGAAACGGTGGAACGGGCACACCAGGTTCCCGCCCTCGACGGTGCCGCCGGCGCCGAGATGGGCTCCGAGGTGCGGGCAGTAGGGGCGTACCGCGTACGGCCGCCCGTCAGGGGTGCGGTAGGCGACCACGTCCTCGCCCGCGAGCCGCCGGGTCAGCACACGGCCGGGAGCCAGCTCGCTGGACCGAGCCAGGAAGAACCAGCCGCTCGGGTAGGGGAGTTCCACTCCCGTCGTCATACCCAGGAGTCAATCACGAGGGGGGACACTGAAGACCATCTATCAGGAAAAGCCACTCGTAAGAGTCATTTTCTCGTCATACGTGCTTGTTCTGGTATCACCCGCCGGTACGATCCGATCGCCTCGGTGCAGGGGGTGGAGCCATGGCCGACGAATCCGTCGGGAGTACATGTGGCGAGGCGGAGGTTCTCGTCATCGGTGCGGGCATGTCGGGGGTGGCCGCCGCGATCGCGCTGCGCCGGGCCGGTGTCGACGACATCGTCGTTCTCGAGAAGTCGAGCCGCCTGGGCGGCACTTGGCGAGACAACACCTACCCCGGATGCGGCTGCGACGTACCGTCCCTGCTCTACGAGTACTCCTTCGCCCCCAACCCCTGGAGCAGGGGCTTCGCCTCCCAGCCCGAGATCCTGGGCTACCTCGAGGCGACCGCGGCGACCCATGGCGTGGACAAGCTGATCCGCTACGACACGGACGTCCTGTCCGGCCACTGGGACCAGAAGGCACACCGCTGGAACCTGCGTACCACAGCGGGCACTTACACCTCCCGGGCCCTCATTGTGGCCACCGGCCCCTGGTGCCGTCCCCGCTACCCCGACATCCCCGGCCTGGACGGCTTCCCCGGCACGGTCTTCCATTCCGCCCGCTGGGACCACGACGCCGATCTGGCGGGGCGCCGCGTCGCCGTGGTGGGCACCGCGGCCTCCACCGTCCAGTTCCTGCCCGAGATCCAGCCCCGCGCGGGCAGCGTCGACGTCTTCCAGAGCACCCCGCCCTGGGTGCTCCCGAAGCCGGACTACGCGTTCCCCCCGGCCGTTCACCGATTCCTCGGGCGCCACCCGGCCGCACGGCATGCGCTGCGCGGCCTGCACTACTGGACGCAGGAGGCGATCGGCGTGCCACTGCGTCACCCCCGCCTGCTGGCACCCCTCGAGGCGCTGGCCCGCCATCACCTGCGCACCTCGGTTCCCGACGCGACCCTGCGCGAGGCCCTGACCCCTCGCTACCGGCTCGGCGGCCGCCGTCTGATCGCCTCCGACGCGTACTACCCGGCCCTGACGCAGCCCAACGTCCGTCTGCACCCCACCCGGGTGACCGCTGTGCACGGCCAGGACGTCATCGGTGCCGATGGCACTCACACCCCGGTCGACGTCATCATCCTGGCCACCGGCTTCCATGTCGGCGACCTGCCCCTCGCCCCCCACCTGCATGGCGCCCACGGCACCACACTCGCCCGGACCTGGTCCGACAACCGTCGTGCCTACCTGGGCACGAGCGTCAGCGGCTACCCCAACCTCTTCCTCCTCATCGGACCGAACACTCTCACTGGCACCACAGCGGTACCCACGGTCCTCGAGGCCCAACTCCGCTACATCACCGCGGCGCTCACGTACCTGCGCTCTCACGGGCACACCGCGATGGACGTACGACCTGAGGTCGAACTGGCCCACCAAGCAGCCCTGCACGGTGCACTGCCGACCACCGTCTACAACACCGCCGACTGCTCCAGCTACTACTTCGGCCTACCCGGCGTCAACACTTTCTGCTGGCCCTGGTCCACCGGCCGCCTTCTCAAGCGCCTGAACTTCTTCGCGCCTGATGCTTACACGTGGTCTCAACCTCCGACTGCCGCTCCGACAGCGGCTCCTCGCGCATCGCGAGCGCCAGCACGAAGGCGACTGCCATGAACGGCACCGTCCAGCCGAAGACGGCGTGGAAGGCCGAGGCGCTCTCCGCCGGGCCCGGCCGCGGGGAGCGGAGACCGGCGGCGAGGATCGCACCGAAGAGGGCGGCACCGAAGGCACCGCCGAGCGTGCGGCAGTGCGGTCGTCACGACCGTCTGATCCAGGCTTGCGACGAACAGCGCCAGCATGAGCGGCAGCATCACCATCACGGTGCCGCTCCGATCGCCGAAGGGTGTTCCGGATGGCTGCGGTTGCGGCAGATCCACCACAGCCAGGCGGCGTAGTCGGTACAGGCCCGTGCCGAGGCGCGTTCGCGCAGGGCGCGTGCGGCGACATGCAGGACGGCACCGGCCAGCTCCGTCGTCCGGTGCTCCTCGGCGCACAGCACCCGCATCATGCGCTCGCGCTCGACCGCGCTCTTGCGCAGAACCGCGTACATGCTCCGGCGCAGCTCGGTGGTGGACCGGCCGGGGTCGCAGAAGATGCGGTGCAGTGCAGCGGCGAGGTGTTCGCCCGCACGGCCCGCGGCCCGTCGCCGGCGGCCGTGCGCGGCGATGTTCCCGGCGTGCGCGAGGCATTCGGCGTCCCGTAGCGCCAAGGTCAGCCCGGACGCGGTGAGCGGGTGGCAGGTGCCGACCGCGTCGCCCACCAGGGCGTACGGCCCGCGGCCGTGGAAGCCGCGCGGGCGCAGGCGGTTGGCGGCCCACTGGACGCCGCCGTGCTCCAGGGCGTCGCGGAGGGCATCGGCCAAGTGGCCCGGGAGATACGGGGCGTAGGCGCGGCGCAGGAAGGTCAGTAAGGGGGCGGAGCGGAGCGGCAGCGGGGGGATGTCGAGGGAGAGCCGGACGGTGTGGCGGTCCAGCCGGTAGGCGAGGACAGGCCCGGGACCACCCGCGAAGACATGGCCGTAGCCCTCGGTCGGCAGTGACACGCCCCGCAACACCACCCCGGCCGTGCGCGAGACCATGGCCGGGGGTGTGGTCGTCGGCCTCAACGTGCGCCGAACCAGGGAGGTTTGCCCTTCGGCGCCGACAATGCGCCGTGCACGGACGAGCCGTGTGGGCCCGTCGCCCTGGTCGTACGTCACAGTGGCCTGCTCGACGGACCGGACCCGGGCGCCGAGTGCCAGGGTGATGCCGGGGTGGGCGGACGCGGTGGTGCGGAGGGCAGTGACCAGGTCCTCGTGCCGGATGGTGGCGGCGCGTTGGCCGTCGGGACAGGGGAGCGTGATGGGCGTACCGCCGTCCTCGGGATGCAGCACGAAGCCGAGGGTGGTGTTCGTACGGGCTGTAGGGAGCTCGACACCCAGCCGTTGCAGGGCGTCGAGTCCCGTCGGATGGATCCACTCACCGGCAAGTCGTGTCGGCGGACGGCGCGTTGCCTCGAGCAGCAGGACGCTGTGTCCGGAACGGGCGTGCGCGAGGGCCGCGGCGCAGCCGGCCGGGCCCGCGCCGATGACGGCGACATCGTACGCGGCCGGGGTCATGGCTTCCTGCGGCGGTAGCGCAGCAGACAGGGGTGGTGGGGCGGAGCGGTCAGGCCCACCCGGACCGGTCGGACGTCGGGGCCGGCAACGAGGGCCTCGAATCGTTCCGTTGCCTCGGTCTCAGTGGTCATGCCGCTCCCTGTGGTGTGCCGGACTCGCGGAGTCCGGGGTGAGTGAGGCGACCGCGCGTAGGTAGCGGCCCAGGGCCAGGGTCGGGAAGTAGGCTGGATAGAGGCGGTAGTTGATCATCATGGTGGTGAAGAAGACGCCGTTGACCTGCTCCTCGCCCCAGGAGCCGTCGGGCCGTTGGGCGGTGCACAGCCACTGGACGCCGTCGGCGACGGCCGGGTGCGCGGGGCCGAGCGCGTCCAGTCCGGCCAGCACGGCCCAGCTGGTCATCCCGGGCAGGCCGTGGTCGAGTGCGATGTAGCGGCGCTCGACACAGCTCCGCCAGTCCTCGCCCCAACTCCCGTCCGCCAGCTGCGTCGCCGCCAGCCACTGCCCCAGGGCGTGCAGGGCCGGGTCGTCGGGGGAGGCGCCCGCCGCGCGGAGTCCGCGGGCGGCATGGAAGGCGGCGTAGGTGTAGTTGATGCCCCACGAGCTGGTGAAGGATCCGTCCGGGTTCTGGGCGGAGCGCAGGAAGTCGGCCCCCCGTTTGATCGCCGTGCCGGCCCGTCGGCGTCCGTCCGGCAGGAGATGCGGGCACATTCGGGCCAGGGCGGTGAGTGCGGAGCCGGTGCAGTCCACGGACGACGAATCGACCATGCAATGGGCGAACATCTCCGTCGGGTTGAGCGCCTCGAGCCAGCGGCCGGCACGTTGGCGGTCGAGTGTGCCGAAGCCGCCGTCGCGGTTCTGGCGGTCGAGGATGATGTCGAGCGCGGCGGACAGGGGCCATGACCGCAGGTGCCCGGCTCCGGTACGCAGGTGCTGCGCGTCCTCCACGCCGAGCAGCGCGTTGACGGCCTCCGCCGTGCAGTCGCCGACCGGCCATCGGCTGTCGCGGTCGGAGAGCGCCCAGCCGCCGATCACCGTGCGCAGTGGCGGCACCAGCCCCGGGTAGGTGGTGATCTGGGCGTCACGCAGATATCTGGACGCGCGGGTGAGCGCCGGTCCCGCCTGCGCCGCCCGGTGTTCCGCCCCCGACGCGAGGAGAGCGCTCACGGCGAAGGAGGTCTCCCACACCATGGTCCGGTCACCGCAGATGCGCAGCCCCTGCTTCTCGTCCGACCAGACCCAGTACTCCAGCCTGGCCACTGCCGTGTCGAGCAGGGGGTGCCGCCGGTCGTGCGCGAACAACACGAGGCACTCCACCAGCGCGTTCACCGAGGACAGCCCGTGCACGGGAGACGCGTGCTGCTCGTCGACAACGGCACGGTGGCAGTGTTCGAGGGCGGCGCGGCGCAGCCGGCGACTGTGTACGCGTTCCCAGCCGCGCAGGCCCAGTTGGAGAGCGCGGAGGAGGCGGCCGCGCGGGAACACCACGTCGGAGCGAGGGCCGCTCGTCGGGACCGGTGGCATATCGCCGAAAAGCTCGCGCCCGAGCTCGTCGCCCACGGGCCCCAAGTCCACGCGGAACCGCGCGCCGTAGAGGTAGCTCATGCCCTGGTAGAGCATGCGGGTCCAGCCGAGCATCCGCTCCGGATGGAGCGGCACCCAGCGGGGGAGGAGCATCGCCTCCGGCGGGAACGGCGCCACCTCGCGGTAGGGCACCAGCCCGAGCACCGCCAGCCAGAACATCCCCCACTGCGGAACGGCCCGCGCACCACCCGGCTGCGTACCGAGCCACTTCCTGGCCTCGGCGGCCGGCGGTTCCTCCGGACCCACGCCGAGCAGGCGCAGCGCCACATAGGCCAGCACCGTGGCGTACGGCGAAGCAGGAGCCACGGGATGCATGCCCCAACCACCCTGCGGTGTGACCGAGTTACGGAAGTACGTGACCATCCTCCGCCGGGAGGTCTCGTCCGGTGCGCGCCCCAACGCCCGCATGACGATGACGTACTGGGAGAGGATCGTGGTGTTCCACTCCATCTCCCCTTCCCAGGAGCCGTCGTCGGACTGAAGCCCCAGGAGGCGCGCGCAAGCGGCGTCATACGCGGCGGGTACGTCCGGAAGTGGAATACCGGCTTTCATTGAGAGGCACTCCTTCCGTGTGCGGTCGACGAGTGCAAGGGGGAGAGGAACTTGATGTTGCATGCCGATCACGCACCCGAATTGCCCCCGTTGATATGCATGACCGCTATTCGGCAGGGGAACCGCCCGTTCATGCGGACGGGTGGTAAATACGCCTGGCCGTGCTAGGGGCGTGCGATCGGTTCGGGTCGTGCGTCGCGAACTCCCATGTGATCTGGGCGACATGGGCGACCGTTGAGTTTCTAGGTCACGTGACCTAGCGTCGAGGTCGTGGACGATGACATACAGCTCGACACAACAGGCCCCGTGCTCGTAGTCGGCGGTTGGGGAACCGTCGGTAGCGAACTGGCGCGGCTGGCCGCGCCGTTCTGGCCGCTGCTGCTCACCGGCCGTACCCCGGAACGCGGCAAGGGCCTGGCCGATGAGACCGGGGCAGCGGCGCGCCGCTGGGACCTGAGCGACCCGGAACCGTTCTCGGCGAAGGCCCGCGCCGTGATCAGCGCCGTGAACGACCCCGACGACCGGGTGCTGCACGCCGCGATCCGCGGCGGGGTGTCGTACGTGGACATCACACGGTGGACCGCACGGTTGCAGCGCGCGGCGGCGATCGCCGCCGTAACACCCCCGAGCGCTCCGGTGCTGCTGTCGTCCAGCTGGATGGGCGGCGTGAGCGCCCTGGTCGCCGCGGCCCTGGCGGACGGCCTCGGCGGGGCGTCGGCGGTGGAGATCGCCGTCCGGTACGACCTCAAGGACCGTGCGGGCGCAGACTCGGTCGAGTTCATGGACCGGTTGGGGCTGGACTACGAAGTGACGGAGGCCGGGCAGCGCCGGATGGTCATGCCGCTGAGCGATGCCGGACACGTCGCCATCGGCGAGCACCGCACGAAGGTCGCCCGGATCGACACACCGGAGCAGTTCACGCTGCCGCTGTCGCTGGGCGTCGACATGGCCGTCACACGGATCGGGTTCAGCGCGAACTCGTCGACGTCCACCCTGCTGGCGCTCAAGAGGACCGGGTTCTTCCGGTGGGGGCGCGGCGACAGGTTCGAGTCGATACGGCGGTCGGTGCTGTACTCGCCGGGCGAGGGCGGAGAGGCGCTGGTCCGTGTCGACGTGCGGGGGCGGAACGGGGAGCACCGCACCGCGACGATCAGGGACACCGCCGGACAGGCTCATCTCACTGCGGTGGGAGGCCTGTTGGGGCTGAGGCGGGTGCTGAGTGCGGAGGCCCCCGGCGGCGTGGCCTTCCCGGAGATGACACCGGCACCGCAGGACGTCGTCCCCGCCCTGGAGAAGCTGGGAGTCGAGGTGACGGTGTCATGACCGGCGACACGAAACCGCGCCTGACCCGGCAGGGGAGCATCCGGCGCACGAGCCTGCTGGACGCCGCCGAGACCGTCCTGATCGCCAAGGGCAACGCGGACGCGTCGCTGCGGGCCATCGCCGACGAGGCGGGCGTGCGGGTCGGTCACTTGCAGCACTACTTCCCCACACGGGCCGAGCTGATCAAGGCCGTCCTGGAACGGGCGTTGGACCGATCCCTGGCGCGGTTGGCCGCGGTGGAGTCCGTGGACCCCGCCGAGGCGGTGGCGGTGGTGCTGGCCGAACAGGAGGACCCGCGGCTGGTCCGGTTGTACGTCGAGGTGTGGGCACTGGCGGCGCGGGACGAGGACATCGCGGAAGCGGTGCGCGAGTTCTACCGGAAGTACGTTGCCCACGTGGAGGCGTTCGTACGGCAGTACCGCCCCGACTGGCCGGTCGGCCTCTGCCGGGCCAGGGCGGAGACGTTCGTGGCGCTGGTGGAAGGGGCGGCGCTGATGCGGTCGGGGATCGCCGGGGTCCGGTCGGAGGCGATGGATACGCAACTCAAGCGGGCGGCAGTTCAGTTGCTGTGCAAGTGAGGTTCGCGCAACCGGTCGAGGAATGACCGAACTTCCGCGGCGAATCTGTCCGGTGCGTCCGCGTAGAGCCAGTGCCCGCACCCGGGAAACCCGACCAGCCGCGTGTTCGGCCGCTCTGCCGCCATGCGCTGCGCCGTAGCGGCGGTGAGGATGAAGCTGTCACCGGCGCGCATGAGCAGGGCCGGTTGCGCGGAGGCCGCCCACTGGGCGGAGAAGTCACCGACGAGCGCGCGTTGGGATTCCACCATCTCGTCGGTGTCGAAGAGCAGCCCCCAGCCGTCGTCGAACTCGACCGCGCTGTCGAGGAAGTACGAGGCATCAGGTATGCCCTGTGCCTCGATGGCGTCCTTGAGGGCCTGGCGGGAGGCGGTGCGCCGGGGCCATGTGGAGATATCGAGGACGGGGTGGGTCTCGGGCTCCTGGTTGAGGACGGTCATGTCGGCGACGACGAGGGACGAGACGAGCTCGGGGTGGCGGTCGGCGAGGAGATAGGCGATCGCGCCGCCCATCGAGTGGCCCAGGACGGCCGCGGGCGCGAGGCCGAGCTCCCGCAGGAAGGCGGCGGCGTCGGCGACGTACGCGTCGGGCGTGACCTCGCCGCCGTGGTCCGACAGTCCGTGGCCCCGCTGGTCGAGCGCGACCACGCGGTAGCGCCCGGCGAGGGCGGCGGCCAGCGGGGCGAAGATCCGTCCGCGCCCGAAGTGACCGTGCAGGGCGAGCAGAACGGGGCCGGGTCCCCCGGAGTCCAGGTAGGCGAAGCGGCGGCCATGGAGGTGGCTGAAGGCCTCGACGGGCATCTCGGGCTCCTGGCAGTGATCAAGCAGGTCGTCAACGGCACGCTATGGCATCGCCGACGGGTGGCCCACCGGATTCCGGCCTAGGGTGGAGCAGTCCGCAAAGGCAGGAGGCGATCGTGGTGAATGCCCAACCCGTCCTGGTCACCGGCGTCGGCGGTGGCGTCGGAGGAATCGGCAGAGCCGTCCTCGACCGGTTGCATGCGCAGGGCGTACCGGTGCGGGCTCTGCTGCACCACGACGACGAACGGGCCGTGGCCCTGCGGGCCATGGCCGGCGTGGACGTGGTGATCGGCGACCTCACCCGTGGCGCCGACGTGGTGAAGGCACTGGCGGGTTGCCGCCGCGCCTACTTTGGGATGAGCGTCTCGCCCGCGTACCTGGAGGCCGCGACGACGGTCGCCGCGGCCGCCCGGGAGGGCGACGGCCTCGATCTGCTGGTGAGCATCTCGCAGATGACGGTCTCGCAGATGGACCTCACCAGCGAAGCCGAATCCCGGCAGCAGCGACTGCACTGGCTGGCCGAGCACGTCCTCGACTGGTCGGGGGTGCCGGTCGTCCACGTACGGCCCACGGTGTTCATGGAGAATCCGCTCTTCGCCAGGATCGCCGTCGCCTCGATCCTGCGGGACGGCACGATCCGCCTGCCGTTCGGCTCCGCCCGGACCTCTCCGGTCGCCGCGGCCGACGTGGCGGAGGTCATCGCCCGCCTCCTGCTCGACCCGGCCCCACCGCCCGTCGGCCGCGTCTACGAGCTGACCGGGGCGCGGTCGCGTGACATGACGGCCATCGCGGCCGAGTTCTCCGCCGCCCTGGGCCGTGACGTGACGTACGTCGACGTGCCGTACGAGGAGTGGCTGAAGCACGACCTCGCGGAACAGGACCTGCCGCCCCACGTCTTCGACCACATCGCCACGATGGCCCGGCTCCACGGTCAGAACCGCTACGACCGAGTGACGAACGACGTCGCCGAACTGCTCGGGCGCCCGCCGCTGGGTTTCGACAGCTTCATCGAGAACACGCCCGCCCTGCGGCAGTAGCCGTAGCGGCGGCCCGGGATTCGAGATAGCGCTGCTCGGCGATGCTGGCGGTGGCCTTCGCGGCGCGCCGGTAGAGCTCGTACGCCCCGGCCGTGTCGCCGGCCTTCTCCAGCAGGTGCGCCCGTACGGACAGCAGCCGGTGATGCCCGGCTATCCGCTCGTCACCGTCCAGAGCGGACAGCAAGGCCAGGCCGGCCTCCGGTCCCTCGACCTCGGCGAGCGCGATGGCGCGGTTGAGCGTGACCATCGGGTTGGGCGCGATCCGTTCCAGGATCAGGTAAAGGGCGTTCACCTGCCGCCAGTTGGTCTCCCCGGCCGTGGCCGCGTCGGCGTGCGTGGCGGCGATGGCGGCCTGTAGCTGGTACGGCCCCAGCGCAGGACCGGCCAGCGAGGCCTTGACCAGTGCCGTGCCCTCGTCGATGAGCGCGCGGTCCCACTCCGTACGGTCCTGCTCCTCCAGCGGGATGAGGTCGCCGGTTGGCGTGGTACGTGCCTCCCGGCGGGCGTGGGTCAGCAGCATCAACGCGAGCAGCCCGCTCACCTCGCCGTCCTCGGGCAGCTGCGCGTGCACCATCCTGGCCAGCCGGATCGCCTCGTGCGCGAGGTCGGGGCGGTGCAACTCGGCGCCCGAGGAGGCGGTATAGCCCTCATTGAAGATGAGGTACAGCACGTGCAGCACGACGCGCAGTCTCTCTTCGCGCTCCGCACCGTCCGGCATGCCGAACGAACTGCCTGCGGCCCTGATGCGCTGCTTCGCCCGGCTGATCCTGGCCGCCATCGTGGCCTCCGGCACCAGGAACGCGCGGGCGATCTCGGCAGTGGTCAGGCCGCCGACCGCCCGCAGCGTCAGCGCGGTCTGGGAGGCCGCGGTCAGCGTCGGGTGACAGCACAGGAACAGCAGGACGAGCGTGTCGTCGGTGTCCGGCACGTCCTCGGGCACCACCTCGGCGGCCGTCGTCGCCAACTCCCGCTCGCGGCGCGCGTGGTCGCTGCGCACCTGGTCGATGAGCCGCCGGGATGCGACGGTCACCAGCCAGCCGCGCGGGTTGCCCGGCACGCCCTCCTCCGGCCACTGCACGGTGGCGGCGAGGACAGCCTCCTGCACGGCGTCCTCGCACCCTTCGAACTGGCCATGGCGGCGCACGAGCGCGCCGAGGACCTGCGGCGTGAGTTCACGCAGCAGGTCCTCGAATTCCGGTGCTGTCACGCCTCCAAGTGTCCGTCAGCGAACATCACCTGCCGCACCTCCACCCCCAGCCCCTCGATCGCGGCGTCCGGGATCTGCGCCGCCAGCTCGATCGCCCGCTCCTTGTTCTCGCAGTCGACCAGGTAGAGGCCGCCCAGGAACTCCTTGGCCTCCAGGAAAGGGCCGTCGGTCACCACCGGCTGGCCGTTGCGTACGGACACAACAGCGGCCTGCGACGGGTCGACGAGCGCCTGCGTGGTGATCAGCTCGCCGGATTCCTCCAGCACCTCGATGAACTTGCCGTGGCCTTCGCCGATCGCCGCCTTCTCGTCGTCGGTCAGCGCGTCCAGCACGGCGGGGTTGATGTGCAGGCTGATCAGGAACTTCATGTGTGCTTCTCCTCGCGGTTCGCGAGCCCCGGCTGGGCCCTTCGACCAGTAGTCGGAGCCGTGGCCGTCGTCTTGACATCGCCCGCGAGAAAACTCGCATGAGTTTCCGCCGTCGGCATCAATCACACGAAGGCCTCAGTATGGCCTCGTGATGCTTGGCGGCACTGTTTCTACGTGCAGTTACCGACTGGTGCTGCTTCCTCCGGGCGTGCATCGCCCGGTCTCCGCGTGTCCAACATCAAGGGGAAACCTCGGCGGGCGCGGTCGCGGCCTGCATCGCCACTCCGTCGACGTAGGAGTGCTTTTCCTTCACCGCCCCGTTCTCGACCAGGACGAAGTCCGCGAGGTCGGCGTCGAGTTCGGTGCCGGAGGCGGACTTCCCGGTCATCTTGAGCTGGGCCACCCAGAAGTCCTCCCCGACACGCAGCGAGACAAGTTCGAACGTCAGGTCAGGGACGAGCTCGAACATGCCGGCCGCCGCCTGACGGATGGCTGCCCGCCCGTGTGCCGGGGGCTGACCCGAGTGCAGATGGAACACCGAGTCGACCGTGTGGAGTTCGGCGATCCGATCGGGGTCGCGAGCCTCCCAACAAGCGTGGTAGCGCTCGAACGCGTCGCGAGTGGTAGCGGTCATTGTCTGTCCTCCAGTTCATGGACAATCAGCCTTGTTGCATGCAACGTCCCGACCGGCCCTGGAGCCTGTCTGATGGGTCGGTGACGGGCGGGACGAACAACTCGTTCTGAGCAATGTGGCGCGGGGTGATCCGAGAGACGATGAGTGGGTTCGGCTGGAGCCGCACCTGCCCAAGAACGTGGGCCGAGGCGGTCGGTGGAAGGGTCACCGTCGCGTGATCAACGGGATTCTGTTCCGTCTGCGGACGGGTATCCCGTGGCGGGATCTGCCAACTCGGTCCGGAAAATGGCAGACGGTGTACTCCCGCCATCGCAGGTGGGCGGCGGACGGTACCTGGGAGAAGATCTTGCGTGCCGTCCAGGCAGCCGCGGATGCGGAGGGGCGGATCGACTGGTCCCTGGTGAGCGCGGACTCCACCGTCTGCCGGGCTCATCAGCATGCGGCAGGGGCCCGCAAGCGTGCCCCGCGGGGCCTTTTACCGCTGCCGTCATTTCAGGGCTTCGTCCTTCTGCCCGGGGGTGTTCTTCGGGTGCGGGCAGCGTGTCAGCGGATGACGTCGAAGACCTGCTTCTGGAGGCCGTTGGAGTACGCCTCGGACTCGACCAGCGTCAGCTTCTGGGCGTCCTTGTCGGTGGTGCTGAACAGGCGCTTGCCCGCGCCGAGCAGGAGCGGGAAGACGAGGAGGTGGTAGCGGTCGATCAGGCCGGCGTCCGAGAGGCCGTGGTTGAGCGTGGCGCTGCCGTGGAGGATGATCGGGCCGCCCTCGGTCTCCTTGAGCGCGGCGACGTCGTCGACCGAGCGCAGGATCACGGTTTCGCCCCAGTTGGAGACCAGTTCGTCGTTGCCGAGGGTGGTGGAGACGACGTACTTCGGCATGGCCTTGTAGTCGGCGAACTCCTTCATGTCCGGCCACGCTTGGCTGAACGCCTGGTAGCTGGTCCGCCCCATGAGCATCGCGGCGGCTTCCTGCTGCTCCCTGCCCTTGATCTCGAACGCCTCGGGCACGAACTCGGTGTGCTTGAAGGTCCATCCGGAGTTGCGGTAGCCGGGTTCGCCGCCCGGTGCCTCGACGACGCCGTCGAGCGAGACGAACGCGGTGCTGATCAGGGTACGCATCGTAGGGTTCCTCGGTATCTCGTGCCTGGGTGCAAATGGGTTCGGCCGGTGCACGCTTCGGTTGCATGCGCTGCCGCGGCGCACCAACTGTGATCTCTGACTGCCGGCCGCGGAGAAACTCATCGGCCGCCGCCCGTCGGGGCGGTGTGAGCGAGCGGTCTAGTGGGCCCGTGTGTGGCGGAGGAGGACCACCTGGGAGTCGAAGGTCCGGGTCTCGGTCAGGGTGAGGTCGAACCGCTGCTGCGGGGTGAAGGCGGGCTTGCCGCCGCCGAGGACGACGGGGTGCACGAAGATCTGGTACTCGTCGATCAGTTGGTGCTCGGTCAGGAACCCGGCCAGCGTGGCGCCGCCGAACAGCAGCAGGTGCGCGCCGCCGTTCTTGAGGGCGGTGAGTTCATCGACGACGTCGGTGGTGATGACGCGGGTGTTCCAGTCGGCCTCGGTCAGGGTGGAGGAGACGACGACCTTGGACGCCTTTCGCCAGACGGGGGCGAAGGCGAGGTCGTGTTCGTGGGTGGAGTACTCCTCGGCGCGGGGCCAGAAGCCGGACATCATGTCCCACACCGTGCGCCCGTACAGGAAGATGTCGGCGCTGTCGGTGAGGGCCTGCGAGTAGGCGGACAACTCGCCGTCCATGCGGGGCCAGTCGAACTCGCCGTTCGGGCCCTCGATGAAACCGTCCAGCGACTGGTGCACGAAGTGCGTGATCTTACCCATGAGTGCCGGGTCCCCCTTGGCGACAGGTGTCCGGACGGCCATCGGCCGCCTTTTGTGTACGATGTCCACATTCGAGGGATGCAGGCATCCGCGCCCCCGAGTGATCATGCAGGAGCCTAGACGACCTAAGTGGATGCTGTCCACATTGGAGGCGGCGGCCATGGCGGCAACCGGGAACGGCAAGCCGAAGCGGGACACCTACCGGCACGGCGACCTACGCAACGCGCTGATCAGGGCCGGGGTCGAGCTGGCCCGGCAGGGCGGGCCCGAGGCCGTGGTGCTGCGGGCCGCCACCCGGCAGGCCGGGGTCGTCCCCAACGCCGCCTACCGGCACTTCGCCGACCGGGGCGCCCTGCTGCACGCCGTCTCCCAGGCCGCCATGGCCGAGGTCGCCCGCACCATGGAGGCCGAGCAGGCCGTGCTGCCGTCGGCCGAGGACCCGGCGGCCACCGCACGGGCCCGCTTCCGCGCGGTCGGCACCGGCTATCTGCGCTTCGCTCAGGAGGAGCCGGGACTGTTCCGCATCGCCTTCCACGTCCCCGGCGACATGACGCACGCGGCCGACGACGATGCGGCGGGCACCACCGGCAAGACTCCCTTCGAACTGCTCGGCGACGCCCTCGACGGGCTGGTCGAGACGGGCGTGCTGCCCGAGGACCGGCGCCCCGGCGCCGAGTTCCTCGCCTGGTCCGCCGTCCACGGCCTCGCCGTCCTCCTCATCGACGGCCCGCTGCGCGGCCTCCACCCCACCCAGGCGTACGACGCCGGCCAGCACCTCATCGACATGGTCCAGCGCGGCATCTGACCCCACCAGGTGCGGTCGGCGCAGCCGACCAGCGACCCGATCCGCAAAGCCGTGCGGGCGGTCCAGGACAATCCCGGCGGCAGGCACACCGTCGCAGCACTGGCCGACCGCGCCGGACTGAGCCCGCGTCACCTGCAGCGTCGCTTCACTGCGGAGATCGGCGTGGGGCCGGCGGCCTACGTCGAACGCGTTCGGGTGGAGGCGGCCCGTCGGGCGCTCACCGAGGCCGACGGGCCAGTGGCCGCACTCGCCCGCCGCCTCGGCTTCGGCACCGCCGGGACCTTGCGCCGCACCTTCCACCGCCGCGTCGGGATCGCCCCCAGCGGATACCGCGACCGCTTCGGCTCGGCCGAAGCGCGAGACGTCGCCCCCCTCGTACGCGACTGGAGCGATCCTCCGGGTGGCCGGGGGCCAGTAGCCCAGGCCTGCGGCGCGGTCGTGTCGGTGCTGACGGACGAGGTTGAGGAACAAGCTCAGTACAGGGCCTCGCCCATCGGCGAGTTGTCCCCGACGACATAGGCGCGGATCGCCGCCAGGTACGCGTCGCGGGCGACCCGGCCGTCGCCATCGGTGTCCAGCGCGTCGAACGCGGCCTCGGCATTGCCGGACGGATTGTTCAGCGCGGTGCGCAGGGTGGTGAACTCGGTCCGGTCCAGGGCACCGTCCCCGTCGGCGTCGACGAGGTCGAACAGCGAGCCGAGCGCGAACCGGCAGATGTTGTCGAATTTGTCGGCATCCACCCATGCGTCGTATTCGTCGAAGGTCAGCCGGCCGTCCGCGTTGGCGTCCATCGCGCTCCAGGCTTTGTGCCCTTCCGCACGGGCGGCGGCGACGAGCGGATCGTCCTCCGTACGCCCAGTCGCCTTGACCACCCGGTCGATGCGGGAGAGGTAGTCGTGCGCCGAGATGACGCTGTCGCCGTCCGCGTCCATCATGGCGAAGACGCGCCTGGTGGGGGTGGCGGCGGCTGTGACGGTCGTACGGTCCATGCGGTGTTTCCTCCTGCTCGCTCCGGCCCGACGAGGGCTCGTCCCGGCCCTTCCTACCCCGACGCTCTGCGCGTCTGATGCGGCCGTGGCAACGGGTGCAACCCGGCGGGAGCAGTGGCGCGTTGGACCGCGCGACCGGCCGTACGGGCGAGGGAGGCGCGCTTCGAGGCGCCGGAGTGGCGGCTGCGGCCGAGGGCAGCCAAGGGGCAGTGGCGGTGCGGACTGTTGGAGGGTGTGTGTTCGGGATGCGTGGCACGGTGGTGACGCTGGGGTCCCTGGCGTTGGTGTTGTCGTCGCTGGTGTGGGCGCCGGCCGGTCAGGCCCGGAACGGCGGGCAGGGGGCCGTCACTTGCACGGGCAACTCCGAGAGCAGCTACGACCCACCGCTCACCCTGGTCACCCAGCCGACCCGCATTCACGCGGATGTGCGGTACGCGTGCACTGTCGGACCCGGCCGTACCGTCGAGGCCACCAGCACCTTCGACTCTTCCCCGACCGCGGCGTCCTGTGTCTCGGATTCCGTTGCACGCGGCGTGGAAGCCGTCCAGTACGCCGACGGCGGACGGTCGTTGATCGTCATCGATGGTGTCACCACGGTCCGCGCCGCGGGCACCCTGTTCATCCAGCAAACCGGCCGGGTCACCGAAGGGCGCGGTGCAGGACACCTTGTACGGCGGACGGTGGCCGCCCCGCCCCGGCAGCTGCCCACGGACTGCCTCACCTCTGGTCTCCAGGGCAGCGGAAGCGCTGTTCAGCTGGAGATCTTGCCGTAACGTCCCGGCGGGCGGCGACAGCTTCGGTATACGTCTCCGTCGTAAAGTCTTCGTCTCCGATTCCGAGTTCCTCGAGAACGGTCCGTACGTCCGTCAGTGCTGACTGGACGTCGGCCTCGTCCGCCGGTGTCTCGAGCTCGATGAAGGTGCCTTCGAGCTCGGGGACCTGGACGAGCGTGGCCAGCATGCGGCGACCGTTCGCGTCGAAGGCGTAGTTGCGGCATCGCTTCTCGAAGGCGATGGAGGGGACGTAACCGAGGCCCCGGAGCATGGCGTGCACTGCGGCCGGGTCGGCGACTTCGGTCTCGTGCTCCGGCTTGGAGCCGGAGGCTTCGTCGACGCGGGCTTCCTTGTATGTCAGGAGGGAGCGGGTGCCGGTGCCCTCTGGGCCATGGACGGTTCGGACGCGTAGCTCACGGTCGCTTTGGGCCAGGGTGCCGGTGGGGGTGTCGTAGTACGTGTCCTGGTACAGCTCCGAGCGGGCCGTGGTCGCGCGCTGATCGAGGTGCCGCGTGACGGCTTCGGGGTCGCGGAGTCGGGCTTTGATCTCTGCCTCGATCACCGGTGTCCCCGTTCCGTAAGCACGCCGACGATGTGCGGGGTATCTGTCAGGTCGCGTACGACGGCCTGCGCACCGGCCGAGAGCAACTCGCCCTCGGAGTATCGTCCCGTGGCGACGGCCACTACACGAACTCCTGTGTCCAGTCCGGCCTGTATGTCCCGTGGTGTGTCGCCCACCAGCACGGCTTGCGTGGCGGCGAAGCCGGCTCGGTCGAGTGCAAGCGTGACCAGTGCGGACCGCTCGTCGTCCTCGTCGCCGTATGCGCCGACGCCGAGGTCCAGGTGGCTATCGAGCCCGAACGTCGCAAGCTTGATCTCGGATGCCTTGCGGACGTTGCCGGTCACCACGGTCTGCGCCACGCCGGGCGTGATAGCCAGGGCTCCGAGGACGGTTGCGGCACCGGGGAGTGCGTGGCCTCGCTCGCGTAGTTCGGTGACGTGTTGGAGGTGTACTTCGGCGAGGGTTCTGGCGAATGCCTCGAAGTCCTCGTGGGTGGTGGTGATTCCGTGCAGTTTGGCCTCCTCGCGGAAGACGACTGATTCGGTCAGCCCGTCGATGGGTGGCTGATGCTGCACGGTCCGGCCAGTCACCCGGTGAAAGGCCTCGGCGAACAGGGACCGTCCGACACCTCTCGTGTCGAGGAGCGTGTGGTCGATGTCCCACAGGACCAGACGCATGGATGCCTCCTCATCGCCCTGCTTCCCGGGCCGCCAACGCTTCCAGTGCGAAGTGCCACGGATACGAGTCGAGTTGCTGGCCGCCGGTTCCCGGTGCATGGGGTGTCCATTCGCCCGGCCCATGCAGAATCTGTACGCCGGACGCGCGCAGGGTCTCGATTGAGCGCTGCGTGGCCGGGTGCCTGTCGAAAGCCGTTGACCAGAACGGCAGGGCCGCGATGGGCAGGCCGAGTCCGATGGCCTCGCAGAGCAGGCCCAGGGCGTAGGTGTCTGCGATACCGGCGGCCCACTTGTTGACGGTGTTCATCGTCATCGGGGCGACGATGATGGCATCGGCGGGAGGGTTGCGCTTCTCTTCGTTGGCGCGGCGCCAGTCGGAGCGGACCGGGCGACCCGTAGCCGCCTCCAGTGCGGGGCGGTCGATGAAGCCTCCGCTCGCGGTGGTGGGGGTGGTGATGACACAGACGTCCCAATCCTGCTCAACTGCCGCTTGGGTCAGTAGCATTGCGTCGGCGGCTGGTCCGGCGGCGCAGATTACGTGGTAGAGGACCTTGCCGGGCACAGCCTGACCTGCTTTCTAGGCGGGGGCCGCCTGGTGGGCGTGAGCGATTGCGTCGATCCTCGCGGCGAGGTCGAAGTCGGCGTCGGTGAGTTTATGGCCTGCGTCGTGGGTGGTGATCGAGAAGCGGACATGGTCCCACCGCAGGTCGATGTCCGCGTGGTGGCCGATGAGGCGCTCGACGTCTGCGACGTGCACGATCAGTGCGACGCTGCCGTGATAGCGGATCCTGAAGGTGCGGGTGATCCGGTCGCCGTCCCGGTGCCAGCCGGGTGTCTGCTGTAAGCGTTGCGAAATCTGCTCATCCGTGAGCCGAGTTGGGCTGTCTGACATGGTTCCTCCTGTGGAAAAGGGCCCTACGATGCGTCCTGCGATCAGAGCTGTGGTGTTCGACGTCGGTGAGTGCCTCGTCGACGAGACACGTGAGTACGGAACCTGGGCGGACTGGCTCGGGGTACCGCGGCATACCTTCGCTGCCGTATTCGGCGCGGTCATTGCCCGAGGGCAGGACTACCGTGAGACGTTTCAGGTATTCCGCCCGGGTTTTGATCTCTGCGCGGAACGCGAGAAGCGTGCGGTGGCCGGGCAGCCGGAGTGGTTCGGTGAAGATGACCTTTATCCGGACGTTCGGCCTGCGTTGCGTGCATTGCGCACAGGCGACTTGTGGCTCGGCATTGCCGGGAACCAGACGGCGCGCGCCGGGGCGCTGCTTCGGGAGCTGTTCAGTTCTGACGTCGACCTGATCGGTACGTCGGATGATTGGGGAGCGAGCAAGCCAGACCCCGAGTTCTTCGTGCGCGTTGCGAAGGCCGCGCCGTTCGAACCACACGAGATCGTGTATGTCGGTGACCGCCTGGACAACGACATCAGGCCCGCTGTCGCCGCCGGCATGCGGACGGCTCTGATCCGTCGCGGGCCTTGGGGCGTGATTCAGCAGCATGATCCGTCGGCAGCCGAGTTGACGACATTCCGCATCGACAGTCTCGCTGAACTCGGTGAGAAAATCCTTGAGTTCAATGCTCATAACACTACCTGAGCGCGGTCCGCCAGCGCGCGAAAGGCAGAGGATCGTCCGCCTCCGTCGCCCATCAAGAGTTCTCCGATCAGGTTGCGAACCACGGGGCGAGAACGTACCTCTTCCGGTGCTTCGCGCTCGGCTGCGAGAAGGGCCGCCGCTGCCTTCTGCATTCGTCCGCAGCCGTACAAGGCACGTGCGACGTCAGTCCAGAAGACAGCGCGGCGTTCAGCCACTGCCAAGGTGCCCACCTTGACCTTCCGGGCTTCGTCGAGTGCACGACCGGCATCGCCGAGAGTGAGGGCAACCGAGACTCTGTGCAGGGAAACGTTGTTGGCTTCGAAGGCTGTCCATTGACGATTGTTGCCGGACTCCTCCAGCAACTCAGCTGCCTTGTCGGCGTCTTCCAGCAGAGACTCGGCGGTGTCTCGGTCTCTGGCGGTTGAGGCTGCCCAGGCCCCTCGCAAGAGCAGAGAGCCGAATACTGCCACTCGATCGGGGTCGTTTCGGTTGACTCCGCCGCTGAGCTGATCGGCTGCGTGCGTGGCCACTCGGATGGCTTGACGGTGATGACCGACGGCAGCGACTGCATGGGTGAGGATGCGGGAAGCTGTGGCAAAGGCAGCGGCACTCTCGGTCCGGCGGGCGGCTGCCATGGCTGTCTCTGCGGCGATCCAAGCCGAGGCCGGATCATCGGACTTGAGAAGCAGCGAGGCTGCCACGTGATAGGCGTTGGCCGCGAGGAAGTCGATCCTCTTTTGTTCATTGCCTTGCTCACGGCAAGCTTTCAGTTCGACTAGCAGACTGGGTAAGGATTGCGCGACCTGGGCGTAACGGCAGGCTTGGACCTGCCGCTTTGCGGAGGCTGTCGCTTTACTCAGCGTGTCAGGGCTGCTGGGCTCGACGGTGGTGGCGATTGTGCCGGTAAGTACATTCCTCAGCGGGTCCAATGGGTCCGCAGAGGCAAGCCCAAGCAGATCGTCGGGGACGGCGGGCACGCTCAAGGCGGTCACCGCGGCGAGCGAACCGGCCATGAACTCACGTCGTCTCACAGGGCCATCTTGCGCCTCCGCGGGAGAGAACAGGGGCTGGGCTGCCTTGACCGGGCGCGTAAAGCCCAATTGCTCGATGGGGTACTGCAACAGAGCTTGAAGAACGGTCCGCGCTCCAGGGTGCGGCCACCCAGGTTTCCCGGACTCCCAGCGCCGGACCTGCCGCACGGACACGCTGAGCCGAATGCCCAGCTCGGCCGCCTTCGCCTCGAAGGCTTCGACGAACTCCTCCTGTGTGTAGATGCCTCTGGCGATGCGCGCATGCACGAGCAAGGGGTTGCCCGGCAGACCTGACATGTGCTGCCTCCGCAGTGTGGCCTAGCGCACAACGTATCCCGTGCAGTGGCTTGCGGGTGTGGAAATGTCCTCCGAAACGTCCGCCTGATCGGCCTCCTTTCCGGCCTGGCCCTGGCTGACGCGGCGCGGTGTTCTTGAGCCATGAACTCTCCGGAGAAGAAGCCAACTGGCCTGTACCCGGCCGTAGATGCAGGTGCTTGGCTCGTATCCCGCGAGCTCCACCCCCGCGTCGCCCGCGAAGCGTGGATGCTCGACACCCCCGCCATGCTCCGCACCGGCGTGCACTTCGACGCCGTCCGGCTCCCGGCCGGGCTTGTGCACCTCGTCGCCGGGAGCGACGACCGCGACGCGGTCGAGGGCGCGCTCCGCGACGTCGGCATCGGCACCGCCGTGATCGCCGACCCCGCGCGCCGCTGGTACTACGCGCTCGTGCCGCCCGGCACCGCAGCCGCCTGGGGCGAGGACGGATGCGAGGCGCTGGGGGAGCGGCATTACCTCGGCGTACCGGCGCCGCACCGGGCCGAGCCGCCCGGGGTGCACTGGCTGCTGACGCCGCCGAGCGGTGCGGATGAGCTCTGTGTGCCTGGAGCGCTGCGGAGGGTGATTGCCGTAGCGGTGAGGCGCGGGTGGCGAACTGGGCGGGCTGGGCGGCCCGTTGGGTTGTGGGGGTGATCGTTTTCGACCCCGGTTACCGGTGAGTTTTTACCTTGTGAAAACATTCGGCGAACACTTGTCCCCTAGGTCGGAGATTCGTTCGCCTTGACCCCCTCCAGATGGTCCCGGAACCTCGCGATAGCCCTCAGCATGGCCGCCTGCGGCACCGCCGTCACCGTGACAGCGGCCGAAGCGGCACCGGGGGGTGACGGACCCGACGCCGCGAAGTACTGGACGGCGGACCGGCTCGCCGAGGCGAAGCCGGTGGACGCGAAGGCCGCGAAGGCGGCCGCGCCGCGAATGCGGACGGTGGCGAAGCCGCCCGGGACGCCGCAGGGGAAGCTCGGGGACGGGCTGTCGATGGTGGGCACGTTCTTCTGGCTCGAGGGCAAGGACAAGAAGATGTCCTGCAGCGCGAGTGTCGTGAACAGCCCGGGCCGCAACCTGGTGCTGTCCGCCGCGCACTGCCTCAAGCGGTTCAAGGGCGCCACGAACAAGTTCTTCATCCCGCAGTACAAGAAGGGATTGGACGCGGACAAGCAGAAGTTCGGTGCTTTCCCGGTCGAGAACGTCTTCGTCTACGACCAGTGGGTGCAGGGCACGGGTCCCGAGAGCAATCTGGACTTCGGCTTCGTACGCGTCGCCCCCAACAAGCAGAAGGCGAAGGTCCAGGACAAGGCGGGTGGCCTTCGGCTGACCAACACCCCCGGTCCGGCCAACACGGTCAACGTGATCGGATATCCGGGCAGCCACAACCCGGACCAGAAGGCCGTCAGCTGCACCGTTCCCACCTCGCAGCTCAAGGACTACCGGCAGCTCAAGATGATGTGCGGCGGGTACTACGGCGGCGTCTCCGGTGGCCCGTGGATCATGAACTACGACGCCAAGCGCAACACCGGTGACGTGATCGGCGTCGTGGGTGGCAGCAACGGCGGCGGTAACTCGACCGAAGACGACTGGCTCAGCTACTCCCCGGTCTTCGACGACCAGATCCAGAACCTCTACCAGGACGCTGTGGCCGGCCGCGCTCCGCGCACCGGCGTCGTGAGCGCTCCGCCCCGCACCGTCCTGCCCGGGGGTGCGGGGACCTGGAAGCACGCCCAGCACTTCGCCACCGGCGACTTCGCCGGCAACGGGCGCGACGACCTGCTGGTGGCGTACGACGACGGCGAGGTCACCCTCTACCCGAACGACGGCAACGGCGGCTTCGGCGCGGAGAGCACGCTCAAGAAGTCGGGCGACAAGTACTGGAAGGGCGACAACGTGGTCGCCCTCACGGGCGCCAAGGTCACCGGAGGCCGGTCCAACCTGGTCGTGCTCTGGAAGAGCGGCAAGCTCAGCGTCTTCGGGGACGTCGGTCCGTCCGTCCTCGGCAAGGAGACCACCATCGGCAAGTACGGTGAGTGGAAGAACGTCCGCAAGATCACTGCGGGCGCCAACTCCCGTGACCTGGCCGTCCTGTGGAAGGACGGCGAGCTCAGCCTCTACAGCGGAGTCACCGCCACCGGCAAGGGCAAGGAGCGCCAACTCCGGGCGAAGAACACCGAGTTCGCGAACGCCGGCGCGCTGGCCTCGGCGCGGTTCTCGGGCAAGGCGGGGACGGACCTGCTGATGCGCATGCCCAACGGGCAGCTCAAGGCCTTCACCGGCACCAGCGCCGCGAACGGCCTCGGTGCTGCGAGCGTCGTCCAGGGAGGGAACGCCTCGTACACGGGGACCGCGATGGTCGCGGGCGGCTTCGGCGCCAGTAACAACCTGATCGTCCGCTGGGGCGACGGCGAGACCACGCTCTACGACAGCACCTCGGCGAACGGTCTCGGTTCGTGGAATGCGATGGTCTCTTCCTAGCGAGACAGCGACTTAAAGAGGGCGGATTCGGCAGTGGCCGGGTCCGCCCTCTTAACATTCGGCCTTGACGTCACACAAACCTATGGCAAGCTGGGGCGCGGCGGTGCGCCTCGCGCACCCACGCTGTCCGTACGAGCGAGGAGGTGATCGGGATGACCAGTCGGAGTCCCGAGGGAAGTCCTCGCCGCAGCGTCCCTGCCTCGCTCGCGATCAACCGATTCCGCTGATCGTCGGCTGAGCCGGCGCGCCGGGGCCCTCTGAGCCCTGGGTGCGCTGTTGCGCGTATTTCCCCTCCCCTCCGGCCTTCAAGGCCTGTTTCTCATGCCTTCGCGTCTGCATGCGTCAGGCGCATCCCCATGTCATCCGTGCTTCGGCCCGGCCGCCGCGCGTCGCATCGCGATGCCGTCGCGCCGCTATGCCGCCATGCCGTCATGCCCGGAGAGAGGTTCCGCCATGACCAACACCACCCTCACCCCCCAGAAGCTCGCACCGCCGGGCCGTGCTCGCCGTCGCGAGCGCAAGGCCGCCGAGCTCGAGACCCGTACCCGCTCGGTCGGCCAGCGGCTCACGGTGCTCAGCTCGCAGCCCGCCGCGCAGGTGCTGCAGAACATGCAGGCCACCGCCCAGGGCCTGCGGAAGGACGAGGCCGCGGAGCGCCTGGAGCGCGACGGCGGCAACGTCGTCGCCCAGGAGCGCGCGCCGCGCTGGTTCGTCCAGCTGGCGAAGGCGTTCTGGAACCCGTTCGTGATGGTTCTGATCGCGCTGGACAGCGTCATGCTGTGGCAGTGGCTCCAGGTCGCGGACACCGAGCCCTTCGACCCGGGCATCGCCATCCTGGCCACGATGGTGCTGGTCAGCGGTCTGCTGCGGTTCTGGCAGGAGTACCGCTCGGGCCGCAGCGCCGCCGCACTGCGGGCGCTGGTGACCACGACGTGCGCGGTACGGCGCCGGGACGGCCGCAATGCCGCCCCGGCCGTCTCGGAGATCCCGATGGAGCAGGTCGTACGCGGCGACATCGTGCGGCTCGCGGCCGGCGACCTCGTGCCCGCGGACCTGCGGCTGCTCACGTCCAAGGACCTCATGGTCAGCCAGGCCGCGCTCTCCGGGGAGTCGCTGCCGGTCGCCAAGGCCGACACCCGGGTCCGTGACTACGGACAGCATGCGACCGGCGACCCGGTCGAGGCCGACAACCTGTGCCTGATGGGCACGTCCGTCACCTCCGGTACGGCCAGCGGCGTGGTCGTCGCCACCGGGGCGAACACGTACTTCGGCTCGATGGCCGGCTCGCTCGTCGGCGCGCGCCCGGAGACCAGCTTCGACACCGGGGTGAAGAAGGTCAGCTACCTGCTGATCCGCTTCATGCTGGTCATGGTCCCCGTGGTGTTCGCGATCAACGGGTTCACCAAGGGCGACTGGGCGGAGGCCTTCACCTTCGCGATCGCCGTCGCCGTCGGGCTCACCCCCGAGATGCTGCCGATGGTCGTGACGACCAACCTCGCCCGCGGCGCGGTCGCGATGTCCAAGCGCAAGGTCGTCGTCAAGCGGCTCAACGCGATCCAGAACCTCGGCGCGATGGACGTGCTGTGCACGGACAAGACCGGCACGCTCACCGAGGACCGCATCGTCCTCGACCGCTACCTCGACGTCCACGGCCAGGAGGACAGCGAGGTCCTCGAGTACGCGTACCTCAACAGCCACTTCCAGACCGGGCTGCGCAACCTCATGGACCAGGCGGTCATCGACCGGGTGCTCGAGGCCGAGGAGGTTGTCGTCGACGCGCGTTTCACGATGGTCGACGAGATCCCCTTCGACTTCGCCCGCCGGCGCATGTCCGTGGTGCTGAGCCGCAACGACCTGAGCGGTCCCGCCGCCGAGCACGTCGTCATCACCAAGGGTGCCGTCGAGGAAGTCCTCGCACTGTGCACGCACATGACCGACGGCGGTGAGCGCGTCGAGCTCACCGCGGAACTGCGCCGCACGGTGACCCGTACCGCCGAGGACCACAACCGGCAGGGCCTGCGCGTCCTCGCGGTCGCGACCCGGGCGCTGCCCGCCGAGCGGGATGCCTACACCGTCGAGGACGAGGCCGAGCTGACCCTCATCGGCTTCCTCGCCTTCCTCGACCCGCCGAAGCAGGACGCCGCCGAGGCCCTGCGGGCCCTCGCCGACAGCGGGGTGACCGTCAAGGTCGTCACCGGCGACAACGAGCTCGTCGCGGCCCGGGTCTGCGCGGACGTCGGGATCGACGTGGGCATCGTCGCCACCGGTACGGTCGTCGACGAGCTGGACGACGAGGGACTGCGCGAACTGGTCCGCGCGACCACGGTGTTCGCCAAGACCAACCCCGTGCAGAAGGCCCGGATCGTGCGCGCCCTCCAGGCCGAGGGGCACACCGTGGGCTTCCTCGGCGACGGCATCAACGACGCCGCCGCGCTGCGCGACGCCGACGTCGGCATCTCCGTCGACACGGCGGTCGACATCGCCAAGGAGTCCGCGGACATCATCCTGCTGGAGAAGGACCTGATGGTGCTGGAGCAGGGCGTGCTCCAGGGGCGCCAGACCTTCGGCAACACCATCAAGTACATCAAGATGACGGCCTCCTCGAACTTCGGGAACGTCTTCTCGGTGCTGGTGGCCTCCGCCTTCATCCCGTTCCAGCCGATGCTGGCCATGCAGCTGCTCGTGCAGAACCTCGCGTACGACATCTCGCAGCTGGCCACGCCCTGGGACCGGATGGACAAGGAGTACCTGCGCAAGCCGCGGACCTGGGACGCCAAGGGCATCGGCCGGTTCATGCTGATCCTCGGCCCGACCAGCTCGGTGTTCGACATCACCACCTTCCTGCTGATGTGGCACGTCTTCGGGGCGAACAGCGAGGCGCACCAGGCGTTGTTCCAGTCCGGCTGGTTCGTGGAGGGCCTGCTGACGCAGACGCTGGTCGTGCACATGCTGCGCACCCGCAAGGTGCCGTTCCTGCAGTCCCGGGCCACGCTGCCGGTGCTGGTGATGACCGCGCTGGTGATGGCGGTCGGTGTCGTGCTGCCGTTCTCGCCGCTGGCGACGGCGCTCGGGATGCAGGCGCTGCCCATGAGCTACTTCCCGTGGCTCGTCGGCACGCTGGTGGCGTACTGCCTGCTGACCCAGGGTGTTAAGACCTGGTACATCCGCAGGTTCAACAGCTGGCTGTGATCAGCCGATAGAGATCCAAGAGCAGAGCGACACTGAGGAATAGAGGAGGGGCGGACCATGGCCATCAACGAGTGGCAGATGGCGGCCAACATCGGGGCCGGTCTGGGGCTGGGTGCGGTGATCGGCCTGGAGCGTCAGTGGCAGGCCAAGATGGCGGGGCTGCGGACGAATGCGCTCGTGGCCGCGGGATCCGCCCTCTTCGTCCTGCTCTCGCAGTACGGCTTCGTGTCGGCGACGAGCAGCACGGGCTACGACGGCTCGCGGGTCGCCGCGCAGATCGTCTCCGGCATCGGTTTCCTCGGCGCGGGTGTCATCATGCGTGACGGGCTCAGCGTGCGCGGCCTCAACACCGCGGCGACGCTGTGGTGTTCGGCGGCCGTCGGCGCGCTCGCCGGGACGGGGCTGTACGTGGTGGCGGTGCTCGGCACGGCCGGGGTGGTCGGGGCGAACACGCTGCTGCGGCCGCTGGCCCGGCGGCTGGACCGGGAGTCGCGCGGCGGCTCCGAGGTGGCCACCGACTACCACTTCGAGGTGGTGTGTTCCGAGCCCGAGGAGGCACACGTGCGGACGCTCGTCGTCCAGGCCGTCACCCGGCCCGGCTTCCGGCTGCGGTCCGTGCACAGCCAGGACGCGGAGACGGCGGGCAAGGTGATGGTGTCGGCCGAACTGTCCACCGAGAAGCGTGACGACAGCCTCCTGGAGGAAGCCGTCAGCAGACTGTCCCTCGAGCCCGCGGTCTCGGCCGTCAGCTGGACCGTGCTGCGCGAGCCGGAGGAGGACGAGGCGGGGGAGGACTATCAGGCGGCGGAGCAGGCGCGCCGCCGGGTGCGGAATCTGTTCGGCGGCCGGTAGGCCGTAAGGGGTGGCCGGTTCGCGTTCTTCTCCGGCTGTGCGGCGCTCCCGAAGGATGGAGGTTCGCCAACCACAGGGAGGGACTCGCGATGGCCGCATCCGCGAAGAAGCTCGGCAGCCGGCCTCCGGAGGAGGTCGCGGCGCTCCTCGCCCGGTTCGTCGACCCGGAGCGCCGGCTGGCGGCGCACCAGGAGCTCTACCCGGACGTCCTCAACCTCGCCACGGCGGAGAACGCGCTTGTCTACCCGTGGCTGAAGGAGCATGTGTTCAAGGGGCTCGGCGTCATCGGGCCCAAGGACGTGCGGTACGCGACCGCGTACGGCACCGATCAACTGCGCGAGGGCATCGCGACGTTGCTCCGCCCGGTGTTCGGCGCCGGGGTCCGGGCGGAGAACATCTACGGTACGTCCGGGGTGTCGGCCGCGCTGGAGTGTCTGGCGTTCGCGCTCAAGGACGGGGGGATCCTCAAGAGCGGTGACCGGGTGCTGTTCCCGGCGCCGTCCTGGCAGGGGTTCAAGTGGTGCTTCGAGCAGCGGCCCGGGTTGGTGTGTGTGCCGGCGCCGCTGCGCAAGGAGGGGCTCAAGAACTTCACGCTCACGCTGGACGACCTCAAGAGCGCCTATCTCACGGCACCGGAGCGGCCCAAGCTGCTCGTGCTCACCAACCCCCAGAACCCGCTGGGCGTGAACTACAGCAAGGAACTGCTCGAGAGCGTCTACGACTGGGCGCTCAACGAGACGGGGATGCACATCATCTCCGACGAGATGTATGTGCACTCCCAGATTCAGGGCGCCTCCCCGGCGTTCGTCAGTGCGCTGGAGCTGGACGCGTACAAGAACCACCCGCAGGCGAAGGACCGGGTCCACCTCGTGTGGGGGTTCGCCAAGGACTTCGGGCTGTCGGGGTTCAAGGCCGCGGTGGTGATCTCCGAGTCGCCCGTGGTGCGCACCGCGATGCAGGGCATCGGCAAGGAGACCTTCTCCTGGTTCAGCCCGTTCGACTCCCTCAAGCATTTCGTCATCGGGGAGCTGCTGAAACCCCGGAAGAGCGGCGGGAGTTACGCACTCGACCTGATGGCCGAGTATCCGAAGCTGCTGACGGCGGCATTCAAGGACATCCGGGAGACGCTCGAGGACAACAAGATCCCGTACGTCTTCCGGAAAGGGCAGAACGCCGCCCAGTTCTTCTGGCTCGACCTGCGGAAGTATCTTCCGGAATCTGCCAGTGAGTTCGCCGAGTACGACCCGCACTTCCCCTCGCCGGAAAGGATTCCGGCGCAGTTCGCCGTGGAGAGCGGAAAGCCCGGGACAGTCACCGTGCCCATTCTGTTCCCGGACATCGAACCCAGGGAGGAGTGGCTGCGCTGGTACATCGCCAACCACGCGAATGTGCAACTGCTGCCGGGGAGGACCCTGTTCTGCCCGGTGTCCGGCTACTTCCGGGTCTGCTACACCGCCGCCGAGACCACTGAGGTGAGGGCGGCGATCCAGCGGATCGCCCAGGCGCTCCGCCAGATCGAACGGACCGGCAAGAGCGCATAGCCGCGCTGCGTGACGGGCCCTCGCGGTCCGTCACGCTCGCCGGGAACGTACTTCCGGTGAGCCGGAACGCGCATCCGCAAGGACGTTCCGCCATTCACTCGCCGAATGGATCTGCGAATCGAGGGCCCATTGAGTAGCCTTCCCTAATTAGGTTTTCATACCGATTGCGAGGCCGCCTGTGTGGCGAGGCGATCGGTTTTCTCCCCGGACGGCTCGCGCAGTCCGTCGCGCCCACCGGAAGCCCGGAAGGGGAGATTCCATGTCGACAGCACCCGAAGAACAGCAGACGGCAACACAAACTCAGCTCAGTCTGAGCACCGCGGCAGCCCGCAATCTCGCCACGACCACCAAATCCGAACCGCAGATGCAGGGCATCAGCTCGCGCTGGGTGCTCCGCATGCTGCCGTGGACCCAGGTGACGGCCGGTACGTACCGGGTCAACCGGCGTCTGGCCTATGCGACCGGCCGCGGCCGGGTGAGCTTCGTGAAGACCGGCGCGGACGTCCGCGTCGTGCCGCCCTCCCTGGCCGAGGTGCCGGCGCTGCGCGGCTTCGAGGACGTGGCGCTGCTGACCGAACTCGCCGCGCGCTTCACCCAGCGCGAGCTCGAGCAGGGCGAACTCCTCGTCGAGGCCGGCCAGCCGATCGAGCAGGTCTACCTCATCGCGCACGGCAAACTCAGCCGCATCGGGAAGGGCAAGTACGGCGAGCCGGCGGTGCTCGGCGTCATCGCCGACGGCGACCACCTCGGCGACGAGGCGCTGCGGCAGCCCGAACCGGTCTGGGAACACACCGTCAAGGCCAATACCGACTGCACCGTCATGACCCTGCCCTGGGCCGCCTTCCAGGAACTCCTCGACCGCTCCGACGCGTTGCGCGACCAGATCGGGGAGTATCTCGCCGCTTCCCAGCAGTCGGTCAACAAAAAGGGCGAGGCCGACGTCGAACTCGCCTCCGGCCACGTGGGCGAGCCGGACCTCCCCGGCACGTTCGTCGACTACGAGGTCAGCCCGCGCGAGTACGAGCTGAGCGTCGCCCAGACCGTGCTGCGCGTGCACAGCAGGGTGGCCGACCTCTACAACGACCCGATGAACCAGGTCCAGCAGCAACTCCGCCTCACCGTCGAGGCGTTGCGCGAGCGCCAGGAGCACGAGCTCATCAACAACCGCGAGTTCGGGCTGCTGCACAACGCGGAATACGACCAGCGCATCTCGACCCACTCCGGGCCGCCCACCCCCGACGACCTCGACGACCTGCTGACCATGCGCCGCAGCACCAAGATGATGTTCGCGCACCCGCGTGCGATCGCCGCCTTCGGCCGGGAGTGCAGCAAGCGCGGGATCTACCCCGACAGCGTCCTGGTGGAGGGCCACCAGGTGCCCGCCTGGCGCGGTGTGCCGATCTTCCCCTGCGGCAAGATCCCGATCAATGGCGGAGGCCACAACATCTCCTCCATCCTCGCCCTGCGCACCGGCGAGGACATCCAGGGCGTGGTCGGACTGCACCAGACCGGCATCCCCGACGAGGTCGAACCGGGGCTGAACGTCCGCTTCATGGGGATCAATGAGAAGGCCGTCATCTCCTATCTCGTCAGCACCTATTTCTCGGCCGCCGTCCTCGTGCCCGACGCGCTCGGTGTCCTCGAGAACGTCGAGGTCTCCCGCCCCCGCGACTGAGCGGCCGAGCAACTGAGCAACTGAGGGACTGGCCCTTCGGGCCTTCGGGCAGCCACCGAACCAAGGAGTTACCGCACATGGCCACCACCGTTTCTCCCTCCGCCAAGGTCCTGCGCACCCCCTACCAGCAGTCGGTCGCCGCGTACTGGAACAACGAGAAGGACCCGGTCAACCTGCGCCTGGGCGACGTCGACGGGCTCTACCACCACCACTACGGGATCGGCGACTTCGACCCCTCCGTGCTGGAGGGCCCCGAGGAGACCCGCGACGCGCGCATCATCGAGGAGCTGCACCGGCTGGAGACGGCGCAGGCCGACGTCCTCCTCGACCACCTCGGCGCCGTCTCCGCCGCGGACCGGCTGCTGGACGCCGGATCCGGCCGCGGCGGCACCAGCTTCATGGCCAACCAGCGCTTCGGCTGCGAGGTGGACGGCGTGTCCATCTCCGAGTGCCAGGTCGGCTTCGCCAACGGCCAGGCCGACGAACGGGGCGTCGCCGACCAGGTCCGCTTCCACTTCCGCAACATGCTCGACACCGGTTTCTCCACCGGCTCCCGGCGCGGCATCTGGACCAACGAGACCACGATGTACGTCGATCTCTTCGAGCTGTACGACGAGTTCGCCCGCCTTCTCGAGTACGGCGGCCGGTACGTGTGCATCACCGGCTGCTCCAACGACGTCACCGGCCTCCGCTCCAAGGCCGTCAGCCGGATCGACGAGCACTACACGTGCAACATCCATCCGCGCAGCGAGTACTTCAAGGCCATGGCCGCCAACGGCCTCGTCCCCATCAGCGTCGTGGACCTCACGGCCGCGACGATCCCCTACTGGGAGCTGCGCGCCAAGTCCTCGGTGGCGACGGGGATCGAGGAGCCCTTCCTCACCGCGTACCGGGAGGGCAGCTTCCACTACCTGCTGATCGCAGCCGACCGGATCTGACCGTATCGGTGTCGGCAGTGGGGCCTCATCGCACGTAGACGAGGCTCCACTGCTGGTTCGCCGCGCCCCTGTTGTCCTCGGTGGTGACCGGGGTGTTGTTGTCTCCGGGCCAACGGGCTTCGAGAACACGGCCCTTCAGGTTCATGACCGGGCCCGGTCCGGAGTGGTCGGCGGGGTAGACGTTCCAGAGCTGGTCGGCGTTGGTGAACGTGCTGTCGCACTTGCCTTTCCATACCGCCCAGCCGGCGGGGCCGTTCCACCATCCGGTGAGGCACCGGCCGTCCTCGCCGTTGGCCAGCTGGTAGTTGCCCCGGTGGTCGGGCACCAGATACCAGTGCTGGTGGGTCTCGTAGCGTCCGTAGCAGTCCCAGACCCGGACCCGGTCGGTCTGGTACGGCCAGTCCAGGCAGCGGCCGTACTCCTGGTTTCTGAGCTGGAACGGGCCGATCGCCCCCGGCGGAAGATCCGCGGCGGGCCCGGCGCTCGCGGTGGGCGCGGCGCCCATGACCAGAGCGAGCAGCCCGGCCGCGACGACGGCCGAACGCAATGGAAGCGTACGCATTGGGCATTCCCCCTGATACCGGAACGGAACACGGCACAGGGGACTGTACCCACGCCGCAGGGCGGCCACCCGTGCCGGTCCGCTCACCGGACCGGTCACGGGTCCGGCGTGGGGTCAGTGCGATTCGGCGGGGACGGGCGAAAGGCGGTAGGCGTCCCCTTGCGTGATCACGCGGCCGGCGGTGGGCGGTGCGAAGTGGGTACCGAGCAGGAGGGTGTCCGTGCCGGCCAGGGAGCCGAGCAGCTTACGGCGCGAGGCTTCCGACCGCGCCGGGTCGATGTCGACGCAGGCGCCGATCGCGGGCTGGGCGAGCTGGACCGGGTGGTGGATGCAGTCGCCGGTGATCAGTGCCGTCTCGCCCCGGCTGGTCAGCTCGACGGCGATATGGCCGGGGGTGTGGCCGGGCGTGGGGATCAGGCGTAGGCCCGGGGCGATCTCGACGCCCCCTTCCGGAACGTCGACGAGGTCGAGCAGCCCCGCCTCCTCGACCGGGATCACGGAGTCGCGGAACATCTGCTCGCGCGGCTCCTCCATGTCGTACGTGGCCCAGAACTCCCGCTCGACGCGGGAGGTGAGGTAACGGGCGTTGGGGAAGGTGGGGACCCACTCGCCGTTCGTCTCCCGGGTGTTCCAGCCCACGTGGTCGGCGTGCAGGTGGGTGAGGATCACCAGGTCGACGGAGTCCGGGGACCAACCGGCGGCGGCAAGGCGTTCGAGGAAGTCCGTCCGCAGGTTGTGCCAGGCAGGGTTGGCCCGCTCCTTGCCGTTGCCGATGCCGGTGTCGACGAGGACGCGCAGCCCGCCCACGACGAACGCGAAGCTGTGGCTGTCGAGGCGCAGGATGCCGTCGTGGTCGGCGAAGTCGGGGCGCAGCCAATCGTGTTGGGAGACCACGTCCGTGGTGGCGCCGGGCAGCAGCCAGGGTCCGGTCGCGGGCGGCAGCGGGACCTCGTCGATGCGGTGGACGGTGATGTCGCCCACGGCCCAGGAGGGAGTGGCGGTGGAGGGCGGGGTCTTCACGGGTGCGGACTCCTTCTCGCTTAAAGCGATTCATTTGCTTTAGGTGAGCGTAGGCCCTACGGTCACCTAAAGCAAACACTTAGCTTTTGTTGCTGAGGGCTTCCGTCACTTCCCAGCCGACAGGAGACAGATCCATGTCCGCCGATGAACTCAGTCCCCCCGAGGCGGCCCGCTGGGCCGCCCGTGCCGGGCTCCCGCTGCCGGCCGACCGCCACGACGTGGTCGCGGCCACCGCCGACCACATCCATTCCGTCGTCGCCGTCCTGCGGGAACTCGACTTCGGGGACACCCCGCCCGCCTTCGCCTACCGCGCGTGAGAGGAAGAAGCGCCATGCAGCCGTTCGAACTGTCTCTGACCTCAGCCGCCGACGCGATCCGGGCACGGCAGCTGTCCCCCGTCGAGCTGGTGGACTCCGTCCTCGACCGCATCGAGAAGGTGGAACCGCACCTTCAGGCCTACGTCACCGTGACGGCCGAGCAGGCCCGCCGGGAAGCCCGCGAGGCCGCGAACGATGCCGCGGCCGGCCGCCTCCGCGGTCCGCTGCACGGCATTCCCATGGGGCTGAAGGACTTGATCGACGTCACCGGTGCGGCGACGTCGGCCAGCTCCAGGGTTCGCGCGGGCCACCGTGCGGAGGCCGACAGCACCGTCGCCGCGCGCCTGTCGGCAGCCGGGGCGGTCCTGTTGGGCAAGACCCACACCCATGAGTTCGCCTACGGTTTGACCACCCCGCAGACCGCCAACGCCTGGAACCGCGACCGGATCGCGGGTGGCTCCAGCGGCGGGTCCGCCGTCGCCGTCGCGGCGGGCGCCGCGACCTTCGGCCTGGGCACCGACACCGGCGGCTCCATCCGGGTGCCCGCCGCGCTCAACGGGGTCGTCGGCCTCAAGCCGACCTACGGCCTCGTCCCCCGCACGGGCGTCACGTCACTGTCCTGGTCGCTGGACCACGTCGGCCCGATCACCCGGACCGTGGAGGACGCGGCCCTGGTCCTGTCCGTCCTCGCCGGTCACGACCCCCGCGATCCCGCCTCGCTGGTCGCGCCCCAGGCGGACTACCGACCGGGGGCGGGCGCGGACCTGACCGGGCTGCGCGTCGGTGTGCCGCGCAACTACTACTTCGACCACGTCGACGCGGAGGTGGAGGCCGCTGTGCGGCACGCCATCGACCAGCTTCAAGCTCTCGGCGCGCGGCTCGTCGAGGTGGAGATCCCGATGACGCGCTACATCCAGGCCACCCAGTGGGGCCTGATGGTGCCGGAGGCCACCGCCTACCACGAGCGGACCCTGCGCACGGTTCCCGAGCTGTACCAGGCGGACGTCCGCACCCTCCTCGAGGCCGGTCAACTCATCCCCGCCGGGGACTACTTGAACGCCCAGCGTTCCCGCGCCCTCATGCGGCAGGCCTGGTCCCGCCTGCTGGACGAGGTCGACGTCATCGCCGCCCCCACGGTCCCGGCCACCGCGGTGGCAGCCGGCGAGGAGACGATCACCTGGGCCGACGGCACGGTCGAGAGCGCCTCGGACGCCTACGTACGCCTGTCGGCCCCGGCCAACATCACCGGCGTGCCGTCTCTGACCGTCCCGGTCGGCCTCGACGGGGCGGGCCTGCCGGTAGGGATGCAACTGCTCGGCCACCCCCTCGGGGAAAGCGTGCTGCTGCGGGTCGGTCACGCCTACGAGCAGACCCAGCCGGCCCGCGAACTCGCGCCGGCGGCCTGAGCGGGAGCGTGGGCCCGTTCGGAGCGATCCGCCCGGGCACACATCCACACCTCTAGACGCAATAATTTTGCTTTAAGCTGGTGTCATGAGTCGCCAGATGGTGCGCCCCGGCGGGCGCAGTGCCCGAGTCCAGGCATCGGTGCACGCCGCCGTCCGCGAACTCGCCTCGGAGGTGGGCCGGGACGCCCTGACCGTACCGATGATCGCCCAGCGCGCGGGCGTAACACCCTCGACCGTCTACCGCCGCTGGGGAGACCTGCAGGAACTGATGTCGGACGTGGCGGTCGAGCACCTGCGCCCCGACACGGCGCCCAAGGACATCGGTGACCTGGCGTCCGACCTGACCGCCTGGGCCGAGCAGTTCTTCGACGAGATGGCCTCCCCCGCAGGCCGCGCCTACATCCGCGACGCCCTGCTCGGCGACCCGGACGGCAGCAACGCCGGCCGGTGCTCCGCCTATGCCGCCGAGCAGATCGACGTCGTCCTCGCCCGCGCAACCGAACGCGGCGAGAACACACCCGACACCGAAACGGTCATCGACCACGTCGTCGCCCCCTTGATGTACCGCATCCTCTTCCGCCCGGACGGGCTCGACGCCTCCTACGCCCGCCGACTCGTGGCAACCGCGCTGGCTCTGTCACGCATGGGCTCACAGCCTCCTGAAGCTGTTTGATCAACTGCTCGGCGAGAGCGTCCAGGGCAGTCTGTGGAGCTGGTGTAAGACCTCAATGGAGGACTCCGGGCGGGCAGTCGGCGACGGAGCAGAAACCTCACAGCATGAGCCGTGAGAATCCCCCTCCTTTTCAGGAGGGGGAGGAGCCAAGATGGCGGCTATGAGCAACGACGAGACATGTGCATGGGCCATACGCACAGCCCGTCCCGAGGACGCGGGCGAAATCGCCTGGATCCAGGTGGCGGGCTGGCAGGAGGCCTACGCCCACATCCTGCCCGCCGACGAGCTCGACGCCCTGGACGCCGGCACGTGGGCGGACTCCTGGTGCAGACGGATCGTGACGTCCGGCACCATGCTGCTGATCGCCGAATCGGTGGACGGCATCGCCGGGTTCTCGTGTTTCGGCCCGGCGCGGGACGAGGAGCTGGACGGCGGCTCCGTCGGGGAGCTGTACGCCCTGTATGTCCGCCCGTCCCTGTGGGGCAGCGGGGCCGGACAGGCGCTGATGGCGGCAACGTACCGCGCGTGGGCCGGACTCGGGACCGGGGCCGCGGTGCTGTGGGTCTTCGAGCGCAATGTGCGCGCCCGCGCCTTCTACGAGAGGTCCGGCTGGCGGACGGACCCTGCGGTGGGGCCGGCCGGGGACGGGCCCGGCCGGCTCGAAGTCCGCTACCGCCGTGCCCTGCACGGCCGTTGAGGGCCTCGCAGGAACGTTACTCCCCGACGTCGCGGCTGCGCAGGTCCTCCGCCGTCTCGCGGCGGATCAGCAGCCGGGCCCGGCCCCCGGAGACCGCGGCCACCGGCGGGCGGCCGACGAGGTTGTAGGGCGAGGACATCGACACGTGGTAGGCGCCCGCCGCCGGTACGGCGAGGATGTCGCCGGGGCGGATGTCGCCCGGCAGCTGTACGTCCTCGGCGATGACGTCGCCCGCCTCGCAGTGCCGTCCCACCACCGTCATGGCGCGGGGCACCGCGCGCGAGCCGCGGCCCACGAGCCGGACCGTGTAGCGCGCGCCGTACAGCGCGGGGCGCGGGTTGTCGCTCATGCCGCCGTCGACGGCGACGAAGGTGCAGGCGGCCGTGTTCTTGACGGCGAGCACCCGGTACAGGGCCACGCCCGCGGGGCCCGCGATCCAGCGGCCGGGCTCGACGGTCAGCCGGGGCACCGGCAGCCCGGCCTGCGCGCAGCGCAGGGCGAGTTCGCCGGCCACGTGCTCGGCGTAGTCCCGGGGGTCGAAGGCCTCCTCGCCGTCGCGGTAGGCGATGGCGAAGCCGCCGCCGAGGTCGAGCTCGGGGAAGGTGACGCCGTGCACGTCGCGCAGGCGGGCGAGCAGGTTCACCATGCGCCGGACCGCGGTGACGTACGGGTCGACGGAGATGATCTGCGAGCCCAGGTGGCAGTGCAGGCCAACGAGTTCGAGGCGGGGCTGGCCGAGCACGCGCGCGACCGCGTCCTCCGCCTCGCCGCCCGGGACGGGCAGCCCGAACTTCTGGCCTTCCATCCCGGTGCGAATCGCCGCGTGCGCACCGGCCTCGACGCCCGGCACGACGCGGATGAGGACGCGCTGGCGGGCACCCGGCGGCACGAGGGCGGCGAGCCGGGCGATCTCGCCGATGCTGTCGATGACGATGCGGCCCACCCCGAGCCGCAGCGCGGCACGCAGCTCGTCCGGGCTCTTGGCGTTGCCGTGCAGGACGATGCGCTCGGCGGGGAAGCCGGCGTGCACGGCGAGGTCCAGCTCGCCGGCCGAGCAGACGTCGAGGTTCAGGCCCTCCTCGTCGATCCAGCGGATCATCGCGCGGGACAGGAACGCCTTGCCGGCGTACGCGACCTCGGCGTCCGGCAGGGCGGTGCGCCAGGCGCGCACCCGCGCCCGGACCTCGTCCTCGTCGATGAAGTACGCGGGAGTGCCGAAGCGGTCGGCGAGTTCGGCGAGCGCGACGCCGCCGACCGCCAGGTCGCCGGAGGGCAGGGTCTGCGTGGAGGCGGGCCACACCGGCGCCGGTGACGGTTCCCCCGGCAGCGGAGGCAGGGTGATGGGGGCGAGGGGGAAGGACACGGATGCCCTCCTTCGAAGAATCGGGGCGAGGTCAGCCGGGGAACGACGGCAGCAGCGGGGCGGGGCCCTCCGGCGAGGTCCGGACCGGGGGAGCGGTCAGCTGCGGGTCGACGCGGACGCAGGTGACACCGAGGGGAGCGGCCAGAGCCCGGACGGCCTGCAGAGAGAGGCGGATGAGGGGCTGCTCCGTCCCCAGACAGTCGGCCAGCAGGCCACTGCTCGTGAAGGCGACCGCCGTGCGCTCGCCGAGGGGGGTGCGGAAGACGCGGAGGGAGAAGCCGCCGGGGCAGGGGCGTACCGGAACGCAGTACGACCCGGGGGCGATGCCCGGCGGCGTGGCGGGATGGGAAGGCTCTTCGGAGGACTCACCGCCGTCGGCCTGCGGGATGTTGACGGCTGCCACGGCAGCGGCCTCGGCGGGGGTGCGGCTTACGTGCATGACGTTCCTCGGGAGATCCGAAGCGAAAGGGATGGTGCGACGCTCACGCTATGCCCGGTTCCGTGGTGGACGACCGTTTCCTTGACAGCCTGTTGACCCCTCGACCGGCACCCTTGACGGCTCGTTGACGGCCCGTTGATGCATCAGTGCGCCGGGTGTGCGCCCCTGCCACGCGCCGTATCCCACTACCGCATCGCGCCGGGTGGTTAAAGAATTTGAAGGACCCGGTCCGCATTCCGTGTTCGCGAAGCGCGGACACGTGTGCGCGGGACTGGCGGGTCGTGGATCACCGTCGCACGATTGCTCACCAGCAGCCGACGACACACCCGGCACACCTGGAGGACAAGTGACGGCAACGCATCCGGTCGGAAACACCGGTCCGGCAGAGGAATTCCGGGCCGCGCGGGACTTCCTCCTGGAGCACCGGGAGGACTACCGCGCGGCGTGCGAGGGCTTCGTGTGGCCCCGCCCCGAGGAATTCAACTGGGCCCTGGACTGGTTCGACCGGATCGCCGAGGGCAACGACCGCACCGCCCTGTGGATCGTCGAGGAGGACGGCCGCGAGACACGGCTGTCCTTCGACGACCTGCGCCGCCGCTCCGCCCGGCTCGCCAACTGGCTGCGCGGCCACGGCGTGCGGGCCGGCGACCGCGTCGTCGTCATGCTCGGCAACCAGGCCGAGCTGTGGGAGACCATGCTCGCCGCGATGAAGCTGCGGGCCGTCGTCATCCCCGCCACCCCGCTGCTCGGGCCCGCCGACCTCGCCGACCGCATCGCGCGCGGCCGGGCCCGGCATGTGATCGTCCGGGCCGAGGACACCGGCAAGTTCGCGGACGTCCCCGGCGACTACACCCGTATCGCCGTCGGCGGCGCGCAGGCCGCGTGGCTCGATTACGCGGAGAGTCACAGCGCTCCGGAGGAGTTCACGCCCGACGGGCCCACCCGGGCCGACGACACCCTGCTGCTCTACTTCACCTCGGGCACCACCGCCCAGCCCAAGCTCGTCGAGCACACCCATGTCTCCTACCCCATCGGGCATTTGACCACCATGTACTGGATCGGGCTGCGGCCCGGCGACGTGCACCTCAACATCTCCTCGCCCGGCTGGGCCAAGCACGCCTGGTCCAGCCTCTTCGCGCCCTGGAACGCCGAGGCCACGATCTTCGTGCACCACTACAGCCGGTTCGACGCGGCCCGCCTCATGGCCGAGATGGACCGCTGCGGCGTCACCAGCTTCTGCGCCCCGCCCACCGTGTGGCGCATGCTCATCCAGGCCGACCTCACCGCGCTGCGCACCCCGCCGCGCGAGGCCCTGGCCGCGGGCGAGCCCCTCAACCCCGAGGTCATCGAGACCGTCCGGCGGGCCTGGGGCGTCACCATCCGCGACGGCTTCGGCCAGACGGAGACCTCCGTCCAGATCGCCAACCCGCCCGGCCAGCCGCTCAAGACGGGCTCCATGGGCCGCCCGAGCCCCGGCTTCTCCGTCGTCCTCCTCGACCCCGTCAGCGGCGAGCCCGCCGACGAGGGCGAGATCTGCCTGGACCTGTCCCGCCGGCCGGTCGGCCTGATGACGGGCTACGCGGGCGACCCCGAGCGCACGGCGGAGGCCATGGCCGGCGGCTACTACCGCACCGGCGACATCGGCAGGCGCGACGCCGACGGATATATCACCTATGTGGGCAGAAGCGATGATGTCTTCAAGTCCAGCGACTACAAGATCTCGCCCTTCGAGCTGGAGAGCGCGCTCCTCGAGCACGAGGCCGTCGTTGAGGCCGCCGTCGTCCCCGCCCCCGACCCGGTGCGGCTCGCCGTGCCCAAGGCGTACGTCGTCCTCGCCGCCGGCTGGGAGCCGGGCCCGCGGACCGCGAAGGAGCTCTTCGCCCACTCGCGAGCCACCCTCGCCCCCTACAAGCGCCTCCGCCGCCTGGAGTTCGCCGAGCTCCCCAAGACCGTGTCCGGCAAGATCCGCCGCATCGAACTGCGCGAGCACACCGCGCAGGGAGGCGGCACCGAGTACAGAGAGGAAGACCACCGGTGAGCACACCCTCGTACGCGGCAGGCCCCACAGACGCCCCCCTGCTCGAGGAAACCATCGGCGCCAACCTGGCCAGGATCGCGGCGCAGTTCGGTGAACGCGAGGCGCTCGTCGACGTCCAGGGCGGGCGACGTTGGACGTACGCGCAGTTCATGCGGGCCGTGGAAGAGGTGGCGCTGGGGCTGCTCGCCAAAGGGGTGGCCAAGGGCGACCGGGTCGGCATCTGGGCGGTCAACTGCCCGGAGTGGGTCCTGGTCCAGTACGCCACGGCCCGCATCGGCGCCATCATGGTCAACGTCAACCCGTCCTACCGCGTGCACGAGTTGGCGTACGTGCTGCGCCAGGCGGGGATCTCGGTGCTCGTCTCCAGCGTCGAGTACCGGACGAGCGACTACCGCCGCATGGTCGAGCAGGTGCGCTCCTCCTGCCCGGCCCTGCGTGACGTCGTCTACATCGGCGACCCGACGTGGGAGGGCCTCGTACGGCTCGGCGCGGGTGTGGCGCGCGAGCGGCTCGCCGAGCGCGAGGCGCAGCTGCACTGCGACGACCCGGTGAACATCCAGTACACCTCGGGCACGACCGGCTTCGCCAAGGGCGCCACCCTCTCCCACCGCAACATCCTCAACAACGGCTTCCACGTGGGGGAGTTGCTCGGCTACACGGAGGAGGACCGGGTCGCCCTGCCCGTCCCCTTCTACCACTGCTTCGGCATGGTCATGGGCAACCTCGCCGCCACCTCCCACGGCGCCTGTGCCGTCATCCCCGCCCCCTCCTTCGACGCGACCGCCAGCCTGCACGCCGTCGAGCGCGAGCGCTGCACCTCGCTCTACGGGGTGCCCACCATGTTCATCGCCGAGCTCAACCTGCCCGACTTCGCCACCTACGACCTCTCCACGCTGCGCACCGGCATCATGGCCGGTTCGCCGTGCCCGACGGAGGTGATGAAGCGGGTCGTGGCCGAGATGCGCATGGAGGAGGTCGCCATCTGCTACGGCATGACCGAGACCTCGCCCGTCTCCACCCAGACCCGCCGCGACGACGATCTCGACCGCCGTACGAGCACGGTCGGGCGCGTGCTGCCGCACCTCGAGGTGAAGGTCGCCGACCCGAAGACCGGATCCGTGGTGCCGTGCGGCGAACCGGGCGAACTGTGCACCCGCGGCTACTCGGTGATGCTCGGCTACTGGAACGACCCGGAGCGCACGGCCGAGGCGATCGACGCCGACCGCTGGATGCACACGGGCGATCTGGCGGTGATGGACGAGGACGGTTACGTACGCATCGTCGGCCGCATCAAGGACATGATCATCCGGGGCGGGGAGAACGTCTACCCGCGTGAGATCGAGGAGTTCCTCCACGCCCACCCCAAGATCGCCGATGTGCAGGTCGTCGGGGTGCCCGACGACCAGTACGGCGAGGAGATCATGGCCTGCGTCGTCCTGCGGAACCGGACGGACACGCTGAGCCGTGACGAGCTCGCCCGCTACTGCCGCGGGCGGCTGGCGCACTACAAGGTGCCGCGCTATCTGCGGGTCATGGACTCCTTCCCGATGACGGTGAGCGGCAAGGTGCGGAAGGTGGAGCTGAGGGAGGAGGGGGCGAAGCTCGTGGAGGCGGCGCTGTCGCGGTAGGTCGGTACGCTCGTCACGGCCGGACGAGCATCTTGCTCGTGTTGCGCCGCGCAGCATGCCGAGGAACCGTCGTCGTACTTCGCCGCATCCGTGGGTGCCGTCTCGGCGGCCATGGTGGAGAAATACATCAACACCCAGTGGGAGCGCCCTTGGAAGAAGGAGAAGGGGGAGCAGGTGTGATACGTGCCTACAAGTTCCTGCTTCGTCCCACGGTCCGGCAGGAGCAGGCTCTCGCCGAGATGTTGCGGGATCATTGCTCCCTCTACAACGGCGCTCTCCAGGAACGCCGGGACGCTTACCGGCACATCTCCAAAACGAGTGTCAAGTACGGGCAGCAGTCCGCACAGCTCAAAGAGATCCGGACATTCGACCCCGAGCGGCAGGGCCGCTGGTCGTTCTCCTCGCAGCAGGCAACGCTGCGGCGTCTCGATAAGGCGTTCGCCGCGTTCTTCCGCCGGGTGAAGGCCGGTCTCACGCCCGGATACCCGCGCTTCAAGGGTGTCGGCCACTTCGACACGGTGGTCTTCCCCAAGGACGGGGACGGTTGCCGGTGGGACAGCACGCCGCACGATCCGCAGACCCGCGTACGCCTGCAAGGCGTCGGGCATGTCCGCGTGCACCAGCACCGTCCCGTCAAGGGCCGCGTGAAGACGGTCAGCATCAAGCGGGAAGGCCGCCGCTGGTACGTCATCCTTGCCTGTGACGAGGTGCCCGCCGAGCCGCTTCCCGCGACCGGCAGCGTCGTGGGCGTCGACATGGGTGTCACACACTTCCTCACCACCAGCACAGGCAAGCACGTTCCGAACCCGCGCTTCCTGGAGCGGTCGGCCGAGAAACTGGCGGAAGCCCAGCGACACCTGTCGACGTTCCCGAAACGCACCCGGCGCCGGACGAAGAAGCACCGCGCTGCGGCGCGAAAGGTCGCGAAGCTGCACGCGAAGATCCGGCGTCAGCGTCTGGACCACCACCACAAGGCCGCCCTCGACCTGATCCGCGACAACGACGTGATCGGGCACGAGGCGCTGAACACGGCGGGCATGACCAAAGCGCCCGCGCCCAAGCCCGACCCCGAGCAGGCTGGCGCGTTCCTCCCGAACGGTGCCGCAGCGAAGGCCGGGCTGAACAAGAGCATCCTCGACGCGGGTTGGGGGATCTTCCTCGGAATCCTGGCGAACAAGGCTGAGAGTGCCGGTCGCCGCGTGATCCCGGTGGATGCCCGCAACACCTCTCGTACCTGCCCCGAATGCGGGCACGTCGCCAAGGAGAACCGTGTCACCCAAGCGAAGTTCGAGTGCGTCAACTGCGGGTTCGTGGAGAACGCCGACATCGTGGGCGCACTGAACGTCGAGCACAGGGCCGGGCTGGCCCTCTGCGATGCTGCTTAGCCAGCGACGCAGGAAGCCCGCGACTTCAGTCGTGGGCGGAGTCACAAGCCCGGTTGATGGCCGTAGATTCACCCGGTGCCCGACACGATCTTTCCGTCCCGGAGCTCCGTTTCCTCGTCACTGTCGAGGAGACGGGCGGTTTCACTGCGGCCGCCCGTCATCCGGGGCTCGCGCCGGAAGTGCGCACCGTGCGGGAGGTGGGGCGCGGCACGGCGGGCGAAGTCGCCGACGGGCGGGCCGACATGGCCATTGCCACGCTGGACGGTTCCGGTGCCCTGCCGCCCGGTCTGCTCTCGGCGCCCCTGCTGACCGAGCCGTACTCCCTCGTCCACCCCGCGGGTCACCCGGCCCCGCGCACGCTCCCGCTCGTGGACTGGGAGGAGAACTGCGGCTCGTACACGCGCGATTGGTGGGCCGGGCAGGACTGGATCCCGCGGGCGACGGTCAACGCCGAGGACGACAGCGTCGTCCTCTCCATGGTCGCCCAGGGGATGGGCATGGCCATCATGCCCGCCCTGTCCCTCGCCTCGGTCCCCGCCACCGTCGCCGTCACCGACCTCGGCCCGCGCCGCCCCACCCGCAGCGTCGGCTGTGTCACCACGCCCGAGCTGGCCCGGACGGCGGGGGTGCGCGAGCTCATCCGTGAACTGAGGGCGGTGTGCGCGTCAGTTCCTCCGCCGGGTCGTTGAGGGGCTGCGGGGTGCCGGTGAGGTTCAGGAGGAACAGCGGTACGTGCAGGGCGTCGGCGCGGGAGCGGGCCTCGCTGGTGTAGCCCGCGATGGAGAAGCAGGCGGCGGCGGAGTCGTCGGCGAGGCCGTGGAGCCACAGGCACTCGATGTCGCGGACGGTGGTGGGCAGCGTGGTCGGGTCGACGCGGACCACCAGGTGGGCCGCCCTTATGTCGACGACCTCCGCCTCGGCGTGCGCGGGGCAGCTGCCGGGGCGGCTCACCTGGGTGAAGCCCAGCCAGCGCAGATAGCGTTCGGCGGCCATGACCGCGTCGCGCTCGGTGCGGATCGCGATGGGCCGGAAGGCGGGGCGCGCCCTGCCGGCGGGGACGGTCTCGTCGGCCTCGGGCCGCACCGGGAGCCGTACGACCGCCCCGCACGCGCAGCCGAACTCCGGTCTGGGCCACTGGCCCTGGCCGCCGCAGGACGGGCAGCGGACCGTGACCCATGAGTCGCGCCAGGTGCGGGAGGTCAGCGAGCCCGGATCCGCGCCGGGCTGGACGGGCAGGGTGAGGGGCGCGCCACAGGCGCACGGGAACGTGGGCGGGGTGAAGGAGTGCTCCCGGCGGCACATCGGGCAGTGCACCAGCACGCGCTTGGCCATCGTCGCTCCAGCGGACGGGTCCATAAGGGTCGGGCCCTCCATCGTCCACGATGTGGGATGTCGGTGGGAGCGATTCGGCGATTCGCGGAAGGCGGGGATTCCGGACGGCGGCGCCCGGCGCGACAGGATGATGGTGGCGCCGCCGTCCGGAGTTCTGGGCCACCCCTCAGGGGGCGGGCTCGTATTCGCGGACGGTGTCGATGTCCGGTCCGTGCGGGGTGTCGGCCTCGCGGTCGATCATGATCTCGACCAGGACCGGGCGGGAGGTGGCGGCGGCCTCCTTGCGGGCCCACTCGATGGCGGGGCGGATGCCGGACGGCTCGGTGACACGGCGGCCCGAACAGCCGTATGCCTCCATGACCTTGACATTGTCCGTGCCGGTCTCGTCGTAATGGATGTCGACCTGGTAGTTCATGGCGTAGCCGGTCTCCGCCTGGCGAATGAGGCCCAGGTATTCATTGTTGAGCATGATCAGTACGAAGGGCACGTCGTACTGGGCGGCGACCGCCAGCTCCTCGACGAGGTAGTGGAAGCCGTAGTCCCCGACGACGCCGACGACTTCGGCGTCCGTACGGCCCATGCCCTCCAGCGCCTTGCGGACGCCGATGGCCGCCGGTATCTCCCAGCCGAGCGGGCCCGCCTGGCCGCAGACCTGGTAGTGGCGGGGCAGATGCGCCTTCTGGTGCTGGCCGCCCCAGATCTGGTAGAGGCCGATGGCGGTGACGATGTAGGTGTCCGCGCCGAAGATCTCGTTGATCTCCCGGTACACGCGAGGGGCCTTGACGGGGACCGTGTCGAAGTCGTCGCGGCGGGCGAGGGTGCGTTTGAGCTCGCGGCAGCGGGCCCGCCAGGGACCGATGTCGGCGCGCGCGCCGCGGGCCCGGGCTGCGGCGAGCAGGGCGGCGAGGAAGAGCCGGGCGTCGGAGACGATGCCCAGATCCGGTTCGACGACCCGGCCCAGCTGGGTGGGTTCGACGTCGACCTGGACGAAGGTCCGCTCGCCCCGGTAGACGGAGAGGTCCGCGCCCGTGTGCCGGTCGCCGAAGCGGGCACCGACCGCGAGCACGAAGTCGGCCTCCAGGAACGAGGCGTTGGCGTACCGCTGCGAGGTCTGGATGCCGGTGGTGCCCATGTGGAGCTCGTGATCGTCCTCGACGGCCCCCTTGCCCATCAGGGTGACCTGGAACGGCACCCGCAACTCCTCGGCCACGGCCCGCAGTTCGGCGGACGCGTCGGCGAGGATCACCCCGCCGCCCGCCAGGATCAGCGGGCGCCGGGCCGCCAGCAGCAGGTCCAGGGCGGCCTCCACGCGCGGCGGGTGGGGTTCGGCGACGGCCACCGGCAGCCGGGTGTCGAGCGCCGGGTCGTACGCGATCTCGCGCCGCGCGATGTCGACCGGGATGTCGATCAGCACCGGCCCCGGCCGGCCCTGGCGGGCGACGCGGAATGCCTCGCGGAACGTCCAGGGAATCTGCGCGGCCTCCTTGATCTGGACGGCCCACTTGGTGACCGGCCGCGCGACCGAGACGATGTCGACCGCCTGGAAGGCCTCCTGGTGCAGCTTGCCCGAGACGGCCTGGCCCGTGACGCAGACCATGGGCACGGAATCGGCGTACGCGGTGTACAGGCCGGTGACGAGGTTGGTCGCGCCCGGCCCCGAGGTGGCGATCGCCACGCCCGTACGGCCGTTGGTGCGCGCCCAGCCGTCGGCCATGTGGGCCGCGGCCTCCTCGTGGCGGACGATGAGGTGCTCGATCCCGCCGACGTCCAGCAGCGCCCGGTACAGCGGGAGGACCGCGGCGCCGGGGCAGCCGAAGGCGATGTCGACGCCCTCGTCCTTCATGATGTGCACGGCCGCCCGCATGGCGGGCATCCTCGCGGTCCGCACGGCGCTCACCGCCCCGCCGCGGGGCCGGACAGCCGCTCGACGCCGCGCAGCAGCGCGGAGTGGTCGAGCCCGCCGTCGCCCTGGGCGCGCACCGCGGCCACCAGGCCCGCGACGACGCCGCCCACGGGCAGCGCCGCACCGACCTCGCGGGCGGCACGGGTGACGATGCCCATGTCCTTGTGGTGCAGGTCGATCCGGAAGCCCGGAGTGTGGCTGCCGGTGAGGAAGTTGTGCTTCTTGCGCTCCAGGACGGCCGAGGCGGCGAGGCCGCCGCCCAGCACCTCCAGGGCGCGGGCGAGGTCCACGCCGGACTTCTCCAGGAAGACGACGGCCTCGGCGCAGGCCTGGATGTTCACCGCGACGATCAGCTGGTTGGCCGCCTTGACGGTCTGCCCCGCACCGTGCGGGCCGCAGTGCACGACCGTGGTGCCGAGCGCCTCGAACAGGGGCCGTGCCTCGTCGAAGTCGGCCTCGTCGCCGCCCGCCATGATGGAGAGCACGCCCTCGACGGCACCCGGCTCGCCGCCCGAGACGGGGGCGTCGAGCACGCGAAGTCCCGTGCGGGCGGCCTCCTGTGCGAGCCGTACGGAGGTCTGCGGGGCGATGGTGGACATGTCGATGAGCAGCGCGCCGGGCCGGGCGTGCGCGAGGATGCCGTCCTCGCCGTGGGCGACGGCCTCGACCTGGGGGTCGGCCGGGAGCATGGTGACGATCACGTCGGCCTCGCGGACGGCCTCCGCGACGGAGGCGGCGGGTGTGCCGCCGTGTGCCGCGAGCCGGTCGAGCTTGTGCCGCTCGAGGGTGTGCCCGGTGACGGGATAGCCGGCCTTGAGGAGGTTCTCGGACATGGGGGAGCCCATGATGCCGAGGCCGATCCAGGCGACGCGGGGGAGCGCGGTGGTCATGGGGTGCCGGTCCTCTCGGTGCGGTCGGTCAGCCAGTTGAAGGGGTCTGGGCCGTCGTCCCGGTACTCGAGCCCGATCCGGCCCTCGTACCCGGCGGTGTGCAGCCGCCCGAACAGGTCCGGGAAGTCGAGGCGGCCCGAACCGGGCGCGCCGCGGCCCGGGTTGTCGGCGATCTGGACGTGCCCGGTGACGGCGGTGTACCGGTCGATGGCCCGGTGCAGGTCCTCGCCGTTCATCGACAGGTGGTACAGGTCCATCAGGAACCGGGCGTTGCCGAGCCCGGTGGCGGCGTTGACCCGGTCGACGACCTCGACGGCGGCGTCGGCGGAGGCGAGCGGATAGTGCGGTGACTCGGCCGCGTTGAGGGCCTCGACCAGCAGGACGGCGTCCGCCTCGGCGGCGGCGCGGGCGGCCAGGGCGAGGTTCTCCAGGGCGAGCGCGTCCTGGACGCGCGGGTCGGTGCCGGGGACGCGGTTGCCGTAGAGCGCGTTGAGCGCGGTGCAGCCCAGCGAGCGGGCGAAGCGGGCGGCGACGCCGGCGTTGGCACGGAAGCGCTCGGACTCCGCGCCGGGCAGGGACAGGGCGCCCCGGTCGGGGCCGGGCAGTTCGCCCGCGTAGAGGTTCAGGGCCACGAGCTCGGTGCCGGCCCGCTCCAACGCGCCGCGCAGGGCGTCGAGTTCGGCCTGCTCGGGGACGGGGGAGCCGGGCCAGGGCCACCACAGTTCGACGGCGTCGAAACCGGCCGCCGCGGCGGCCGCGGGGCGCTCGAGCGGCGGGAGGTCGGTGAAGAGGATCGAGAGGTTGACGTCGAAGCGCATACGGCCCGAACCGCCTTCCGTCATACGGAAATTGTTTTCTGTTTTCGTGTCGTGCTCACGATGCTTGCCCCGATGGCGGGCGGATGTCAAGGCTCGTCTTCGGTCACTCCAACGGCGTAAGGTGCCTGCCATGCATCTGAGCGTTCTTCCGCCTCCCGCCGTCTAGCGCGGGCTGCCACCGGCATGGCGCGCCGGCACCCCCAAGGTGTCGGCGGGCGGAGTGGTTTCACCCGCACGCGGGAGCCATGACCACCTCTCACCTGCGGAGAACGCAGCATGTCCAACACTTCCGTTGAACGATCCACCCTGCCCGCGACCCGGGATGCCCGGGGCACCCGGTCCGTACGGCGCGGCCTCGGCGCCCTCGCCCTCGTCGGGGTCAGCTGGGGGACGACCGGAGCCGCCGCCGACGTCCTCTACCGGTCCAGCGACATCGGTCCGGTGTCCCTCTCCTTCTGGCGCTACGTGATCAGCGTGGCGTTGCTGTGCGCCGCGAAGGCCCTGCGCCCTGCGCGCACTTCGGCCCGTATGCCGGTGGGCCGGCGGGCGTTCCTGCTGGTGGGGACGGCCCTGGCGCTCGCCGTCTTCCAGGCCGCCTTCTTCGGTGCCGTGCAGGCGACCGGGGTGGCCGTCGGCACGATCGTCACGCTCGGGGCAGGACCCGTGTTCACCGCCGTGGGCGGGCGGTTCCTCCTCGACGAGCGCATCGGGCGCGGCGGTGTCCTCGCGGTGTGCGGGGCGCTGGCCGGTCTCGCGGTGCTGGTGCTGGGCAACAGCACGGGCACGGTCCGCCCGCTGGGCGTGGGGCTGGCGTTGCTGTCCGCCGCTGGGTACGCGGCAGCCACGCTGCTGGGCCGCTGGACCGGGCGGCACGGCGAGGGGGAGGACCCGTACAGCCTGACGCTGTGGTCGTTCGCCATCGGTGCGGTTCTGCTGCTGCCGTTCGCGTGGTCGGAGGGGCTGGTGCCGCACACCGCCCATCCGGTGCGGGTGTTGCTGGTGCTGGGCTACGTCGCCGCCGTCACCACCGCGCTGGCGTACCCGCTGTACTTCGCCGGAGTCGCCGTCGTACGGGCGGCGACGGCGGCCGTGGTGATGCTGCTCGAGCCGGTGAGCGCCGCGATCCTCGCGGTCACGTTGCTCGGTGAGCGGCTCACCGCGCCTACCGTGGCGGGAACACTGCTCCTGCTGACTGCCGTTGCGGGGCTCGCGGTGGCGGAGGCGAGGATGTCCCGGGGCTGACGGGCATTGCGCGAAGCGGCGTTTTATGGCTTGTCCGAGGGGTGGGTACGGTCCGCTTCATGGAGTGGATTTTTCAGACGGCCGAAAAAATCGTGGCTGCTTTGCGTGCCGGTGAAGTGACCTCGGTGGAACTGACCGACGAGGCGATCGCCCGTATCGAGCGGGCCGACAAGACGGTCAACGCGATCTGTGTGCCGGACTTCGACCGCGCGCGGGCCGCCGCGCGCGGTGCCGACCAGGCGCGCGCCCGTGGTGAGGACCGGCCGCTGCTCGGCGTCCCGGTGACGGTCAAGGAGTCCTACAACGTCGCCGGGCTCCCCACGACGTGGGGCATGACGCCGCACCGGGACTACACGCCGGCCGAGGACGCAGTGCAGGTGTCGCGGCTCAAGGCCGCGGGCGCGGTGGTGCTCGGCAAGACCAATGTGCCCGTGGGGCTGCAGGACATTCAGAGCTTCAACGGGATTTACGGCACCACCAACAACCCGTGGGATCACGCCCGCACGTCGGGTGGATCCTCCGGCGGATCGGCGGCGGCCCTGGCGTCCGGGTTCGGCGCGCTGTCCATCGGCTCCGACCTCGCCGGTTCGCTGCGCACCCCCGCACATTTCTGCGGTGTCTACGCGCACAAGCCGACACTCGGGCTGGTGGCGCCCCGCGGTATGGTCCCGCCGGACGCACCGGCGTTGCCGGTCGACCTCGACCTCGCCGTCGTCGGTCCGATGGCCCGCAGTGCCCGCGACCTCACGCTCCTGCTCGACGTCATGGCCGGACCGGACCCGCTGACGCTCGGTGTGGCGCACGAGTTGACGCTGCCGCCCGCGCGCCACGAGCGGCTCCGCGACTTCCGGGTCCTGGTCCTCGACGACCATCCGCTCATTCCGACCGGGTCCGCTGTGCGGGCGGGTGTGAACCGGGTGGCCGACGCGCTTGCCGACGGCGGCGCCCGCGTCGAACGGCACAGCCCGCTGCTGCCCGATCTGACCGAAGCCGCGGTGCTCTACATGCAGTTGCTGATCTCGGGCTCCGTCGCACGTTTTCCCATCGAATCGTACGAGCAGCTGCAGACCCAGGCCGCCGCGCTGAGCGCGGACGACCAGAGTCTCGATGCGACGCGGTTGCGCGCCATGGTGTTCAGCCACCGCGACTGGATCGAGGCGAACAGCCGCCGCGAGCTCCACCGCCACGGCTGGCGGCAGTTCTTCGCCGAGTTCGACGCCGTGGTGTGTCCCATCACGCCGACTCCCGCGTTCCCGCACGACCACAACCCCGATCCGAGGGAGCGCCGGATCGACATCGACGGCGTCGAGTACCCGTACTTCGACCAGCTTGCCTGGGCCGGTCTGGCCACCATGCCCGGCCTGCCCGCCACGGCCATACCGGCGGGCCGGTCCCCCGAGGGTCTGCCGGTGGGAGTGCAGCTCATCGGCCCGATGTACGAGGACCGCACCCCGCTGCGGCTGGCCGAACTGCTCGAGCAGGAGATCGGCGGCTTCCAGGCGCCGAAGTAGCAACGTTTGGCGTGCCGCTACGGTGGCCGCATGCTGCGTTTGCGAGTTGAGTTCACCACGGAGCCCTTCGATCTCGACCGGCCACCGCCGCACGCCGTCGTGGCCCGCGAGATCGTGCAGAGCGCGGACCTGGATTCCGTGGACGTCGGGCCCTTCGGCAACACCGCCGAAGGGCCCGCGGATGCCGTATTGGGCGCGGTGGAGCGGGTGTTGCGCGAAGCGATAGACGCCGGGGCGACGCGGGTGTCGTTGCAGGTGAACGTGGTTGAGGGGGACGGTTCGTGACCGCGCCGGAGGAGCACCCGCTCCGCGAGGCGGTCCAGCCTCTCGTCGATGCCATGGGCGGCCGGATGCTGGAGCCCGAGGAGGCCGGGCACGACGACGTGGTGCTGTCCTGGGAGGGGCGCGCCGTGGTGGCCGTGCGGCTGCCGCACTTCTCCGATTCGCTGGAGCACATCCTGGCCGACCTCGAGCGCCGCCACGGCATGCCACTGGCGCGGCTGGACCGCAGGGCCAAGCAGTCCGTCGTACGGAACCTCGAGGCCCGCGGTGCCTTCCGGTTGCGGCATGGCGTCGAGACGGTGGCGTCGGCGCTCGGGGTCAGCCGCTTCACCATTTACAACTACCTCAACAGGGCGGATTAGGGCGGCAGTCGGCGTCCACTCTTCAACAAACTGTTGACGCACGGGTGTCGAGGAGGTTTGCTGTGCGCAGCTCACCCGAGTGCGACGAGAAGCCCCACGACGAGAAGCCCCACGGAGGCTCCCGTGACTTCGAGCGCGACGCCGGGGCTCTCCCGGTTCAACGCGGCCGACGACGACGCGGCCCGTACCACCCTGCACGAGATCTGTACCAGCGCCGCGTGGGCCGAGGCGATGCTCGCGCGGCGCCCCTATCCGCACCCCGAGGCGCTGCTCGCCGCCTCCGACACCGCTGTTGCGGCGATGCGCCCGGCGGACCTGGCCGAGGCGATGGCCGGACACCCGCCCATCGGCCGGCCCAAGCCGGGTGACGCCGCCTCCGCCCGCGAGCAGCGGGGGATGGCGGGTGCCCCGCCCGCCCTCAGGGCCGAGATGCTCGAACTGAACCTGGCCTACCAGGAGAAGTTCGGGCACGTCTTCCTGATCTGTGCCACCGGGCTCACCGCCGAACAACTGCGTGACGCCGTTCGTAACCGGATCGACAATCCGCCGGAACACGAGCGGGAGATCGTTCGGGAGGAGCTGGGCCGGATCAACCGCCTCCGGCTGGCCCGGCTCGTCACGCAGCCCACGGGGAAGGGAGCCACGGTGTCCACGCACATCCTCGACACCACAGCAGGCCGTCCCGCCACGGGAGTTGCGGTCGGACTGTCCGCCCGCGGCGCCGACGCCGCGTGGATGCCGCTCGGCACCTCGGTGACCGACGACGACGGGCGCTGCACGGACCTTCCCGTGCTGCCGGACACCGCCACCCACGCACGGCTGGTGTTCGAGACCGGAACGTTTTTCCCGGAGGTGGCGGTCGCCTTCGCCGTCGTACCGGGCGAGCACTACCACGTACCGCTGCTGCTCAGCCCGTTCGGCTACTCCGTATACCGAGGGAGCTAGGCGTGACCGACACGATCACTTCCACCTCTTCCGCCACCTCCGCGGTGCTCGGCCAGAACCAGTACGGCAAGGCTGAGAACCGCGTCGTCCGGATCGTCCGCGACGGAACCACCCACCACATCAAGGACCTTGCCGTCTCGGTCTCCCTCTCCGGGGAGATGACGGACGTCCACCTCCAGGGCTCCAACGCCAACGTCCTCACCACGGACGCGACCAAGAACACCGTGTTCGCCTTCGCCAAGGAGCACGGCATCGCGTCCGCCGAGCAGTTCGGCATCCACCTCGCCCGCCACTTCGTCACCACCCAGGAGCCGATCCACGCCGCGCGCATCCGGATCGAGGAGTACGCCTGGGACCGCATCGGCACCCCGGACTCCGGGCACTCGTTCGTCCGCAGCGGCCGGGAGACCCGCACCGCGCAGGTCGCCTACGACGGCTCACGGTGGCAGATCGTCTCGGGGCTCAAGGACCTCGTCGTGATGAACTCCACCGACTCGGAGTTCCACGGCTACGCCAGGGACCGCTACACCACTCTCCGGGAAACCCGCGACCGCATCCTCGCCACCGAGGTCAACGCCCGCTGGCGGCACGCCTGGACGGACGACGCGCAGCCCGCGCCCGGCGACTGGGACCTCTCCTACGAGCAGGTGCGCGCGGAACTGCTGCACGCCTTCGCCGGGACGTACTCCCTCTCCCTCCAGCAGACCCTCTACGCGATGGGCGCCCGCGTCATCGACCGCCTGCCCGGCATCGACGAGATCCGCCTCTCCCTCCCCAACAAGCACCACTTCCTCGTCGACCTGGAGCCGTTCGGGCTCACGAACGACAATGAGGTCTACTACGCCGCCGACCGCCCGTACGGCCTGATCGAGGCGACCGTCCTGCGCGAGGGAGCCGAGCCCGGCATCCCGGTGGACCTGACGAACCTCTAGCCCCGAGGACTTCACCATGGCTGCACCCCCCACGCGCACCGTCATCGAGAACTGCGCGATCGCGACCGTCGACGCCCACGACACCGAGTACGCCTCCGGCCATCTCGTCGTCGCGGACAACCGGATCGAGTCCCTCGGGCCCGGCGCCGCGCCCCGCGACCTCACCGGTGTCGTACGCCGCATCGACGCCACCGGTCACCTGGCCACCCCCGGCCTCGTCAACACCCATCACCACTTCTACCAGTGGCTCACCCGCGGACTCGCCCAGGAAGCAGGCTTGTTCGACTGGCTCGTCGCCCTCTACCCCGTCTGGGCGCGCATCGACGAACCGATGGTGTACGAGGCCGCGCGGGCCTCCCTCGCGATGATGATGCGCGGCGGCGTCACCACAGCCATGGACCACCACTACGTCTTCCCGCGCGGCACCGGGGACCTCCTCGGCGCCGAGATCCGCGCGGCCCGTGAACTGGGCGTACGTTTCAGCCCCACCCGCGGGTCGATGGACCTCGGCCGCTCCGCGGGCGGGCTGCCGCCGGACTTCGCCGTCGAGACCACCGAGGACGCGCTCACCGCCACCGAGCAGGCCATCGACACCCACCACGACCCGTCCTTCGACTCGATGCTGCGCATCGGCGTCGCCCCCTGCTCGCCCTTCTCCGTCTCCACCGAACTGCTCCGAGAAGCAGCCGAGTTGGCACGCCGCAAGGGTGTGCGCCTGCACACGCACGGCTCGGAGACCGTCGAGGAGGAACAGTTCTGCAAGGAGCGGTTCGGGCGCGGCCCGACCGACTACCTCGAATCCGCCGGCTGGCTCGGCGACGACGTGTGGATGGCCCACTGCATCCACATGAACGACTCCGACATCGCCGCCTTCGCCCGCACCGGCACCGGTGTGGCGCACTGCCCCTCCTCCAACGCCCGGCTCGCCGCCGGCACGGCCCGCGTCCCCGCCATGCTCGCGGCGGGCATACCCGTCGGCCTCGGCGTCGACGGCACCGCCTCCAACGAGTCCGGCGAGCTGCACACCGAGCTGCGCAACGCCCTGCTGCTCAACCGCCTCGCCGGAGGCAGCGGCCACGCACTGACGGCTCGCCGGGCGCTGCGCCTGGGCACGTACGGCGGCGCGTGCGTCCTCGGCCGCGCCGACGGGATCGGCTCGCTCGAGCCCGGCAAGCTGGCCGACCTGGTGCTGTGGAAGCTCGACGGGCTCGGCCACTCCACCATCGCCGACACGGTCGCCGCCCTCGTCCTCGGCCCCCCGGCGCCGGTCACCCTGTCCCTGGTCAACGGCCGGACGGTCGTCGAGGACGGGCGGCTGACCACCGCCGACGAGGACGCGGTCGCCCGCGCCGCGCGCACCGAGGCGCGGCGCCTGGCGCGGCTCGCCGCCGCGGGCTGATCCGCCCGGACCCGGCCGAGGGGGACGGACCCCGGCCGGGTCCGGGTCCTGGTCCGGGCCCTGGTTCGGGTCCTTGTCCGGGTCCTTGTCCGGGTCCTTGTTCCGACCACCGCATCGTTGGGAAAGGAGGGACCGCCATGGCCGTGGATGTCCACCCCGTGGACCAACTGCCCGCCCCCGTACGGCTGATCAGCACCGGCCTGCAGCACGTCGCCGCCAGCTACGCCGGGGTCGTCGCACCCCCGCTCGTGATCGGTGCCGCCCTCGGGCTCCCGTCGGTGCAGATCACCTTCCTCGTCGGCGCGAGCCTGTTCACGGCGGGCATCGCCACGCTGCTGCAGACCATCGGGTTCTGGAAGGTCGGGGCCAGGATGCCGTTCGTCAACGGCGTCTCCTTCGCGGGCGTCGCGCCGATGCTCGCCATCGCCGACGAGCAGTCCGATGCGCGCAACGCCTTGCCCGTCATCTACGGCGGCGTCATCGTCGCGGGCGTCCTCGGCTTCCTGCTGGCCCCGTACTTCTGCCGGCTCGTCCGCTTCTTCCCGCCCGTCGTCAGCGGCACCGTCATCACCCTCATCGGGCTCACCCTGCTGCCGGTCTCCTTCGGCTGGATCCAGGGCAGCCATCCCGACCGTCCCGCCTCCCTCACCAACCTCGGCCTGGCCGGCGGGACTCTGGTGATCGTGCTCGTCCTGCGACGGCTGCTGACCGGCTTCCTCCAGCAGATCTCCATCCTGCTGGGCATGGCCGCCGGCACGCTGCTCGCCATCCCGGCCGGGGCGGTGGACACCACGGCCACCCGGCACGCGGCCCTGGTCGGCTTCCCGGAGCCCTTCCACTTCGGGCATCCGGTGTTCACGGTCTCCGCGAGCGTGTCGATGTGCATCCTGATGCTGGTGTGCATGACGGAGAGCACTGCCGACATGCTCGCGCTCGGCGAGATCGTCGGCCGCAGGGCCGATGAGAAGGTCATCGCGGGCGGCCTGCGCGCCGACACACTCGGCACCGCCCTGAGCCCGCTCTTCAACGGCTTCGCCAACAGCGCCTTCGCCCAGAACATCGGTCTCGTCGCCCTCACCAAGGTGCGCAGCCGGTTCACGGTCGCGGCGTGCGGGGTGATGTTCGTCGTCCTGGGCCTCAGCCCCGCCTTCGCCTCGCTCATCGCCCTGGTGCCGCAGCCGGTGCTCGGCGGCGCGGGCATCGTGCTGTTCGGCACGGTCGCGGTCAGCGGGGTGAACGTCCTGCTCAAGGCGGGCCTCGACCAGGGTGACAATCTGCTGGTCGCCGCCGTCTCGCTGGGCCTGGGCATGATCCCCGTGGTGTCCCGGACCTTCTACGCCGGCGCGGGTGTCCCCGAGACGCTGAAGACCGTCCTCAACTCCGGAGTCAGTGCCGGGTGTCTGACCGCGGTCGTCCTCAACCTCGCCTTCAACCACCTCCGCCGCCGCACCCGGGCACCGGAACCGGACCCGGCCGGGGAGCCACCGGTGGCCACCGCGCGTGGCGACTGGGGCGAAACGCACGGTTGAGAAACAATCGGCGCAAAACACACCCAATGCGCCGAGAGGGTCTCCACCATGGGCGAAGAGAGCCCGGAAAGCCCGGAAAGCCCGGAAAAGAAGCACCGCTTCGTCTTTCCCAGCGCTCTGACCGTGCTGACGGCGGTGACGATCGTCGTCTGGGCCCTGGCCTTCGTCATCCCCTCCGGCCTCTACGACCGCACCCCGGCGGGCAAGCCGATCCACGGCACCTACCACCGGGCCGCCGCCCCCGGCGACTTCACGCACCGCCTCGGCGAACTCTTCCTCGCCCCCGTCAACGGCCTCTACGGCGTACGCGACGTCACCACCGGCCAGGTCACCCCCGACGCCGCCGGCACGCTCTACGGCAGTGCCGGCGTCTTCCTCTTCGTCCTCGCCATCGGCGTCTTCATCACCGTCGTCTTCGCCACCGGAGCCCTCGACCGCGGAGTCGAACGCCTCGCCCACCGGCTGCGCGCCCGCGGCGCCCTCCTGATCGCCGGGATCATGACCGTCTTCTCACTGCTCGGCACGGTCGAGGGCTTCGCCGAGGAAACCCTCGGCTTCTACGGCCTGCTCGTCCCCCTGATGCTCGCGCTCGGCTACGACCGCATGGTCGCCACCGGCGCGATCATCCTCAGCGCGGGCGTCGGCGTGCTCGCCTCCACCGTCAACCCCTTCGCCACCGGCGTCGCCTCCTCGGCCGCCGGGATCTCCCTCGGCGACGGCATCGGGCTGCGCTTCACGATGTGGCTGGTGCTCACGGGCGTCACCGTCGCCTACGTCCTGTGGTACGCCGCCAAGGTCCGTGCGGATCCCGCCCGTTCCCTGGTCGGCTTCCTGCCCGGCGACCATGAACTCGAGGCGGCGGCGGAGCATCCGCCCTCACTGACGCGCCTGCAGGTGACCGTGCTCGGCATGGTCGGCCTCGTCTTCGTCTTCATGGTCTTCTCGGTGATCCCCTGGGCGGGAGCCCTCACCGGCAACGCCGACGCCGCGCCGTACGGCTGGGAACTCGACTGGTCCTTCGCGCAGTTGGCGGCCCTGTTCCTGGTCGCCGCGCTGCTCATCGGGATCGTGGCCCGGCTGGGGGAGCAACGGCTGAGCGCCCTCGTCGTGCAGGGCGCGGGCGACTTCATCGCACCCGCGCTGACGATCGTCCTCGCCCGGGGCGTGACCGTCATCATGAACAACGCCCGCATCACGGACACCGTGCTGCACTCCGTGGAGAGCGCCGTGTCGGGAACGTCGGCCGCCCTCTTCGGCATCATGGTCTTCCTCATCAACCTGCCGCTGGCGTTCCTCATCCCCTCCTCCTCCGGCCACGCCACCCTCGCCATGCCGATCCTCGCCCCGCTCGCCGACTTCGCGGGCGCCTCGCGCGCGGTGACGGTCACGGCGTGGCAGGCGGCGAGCGGCTGGATGAACCTGTGGGTGCCGACCACCGCGGTGGTGGTGGGCGGGGTGTCCCTGGCGAAGGTCGGCTACGACCGCTATCTGCGGTTCATCTGGCCGCTGTTGGTGATCCTGGCCGCCCTGATCTGTGCGTTCGTCGCCGTGGGAGCGGCCATGGCCTGAGTGGCCCGAGTGCTACTGGCCCTCGACGTCACTGGCCTTCGTTGCGCACCCGCGTGGACATCCAGCACGACCGGCACCACCACAGCCGCCCGTCGGCGTCGACATCCCCGCTGCCGCAGGCCAGGCACTCAGCGGTGACGAAGTTCGCCCCCACGAAGCTCTTCGACTGCCCGGCCATCCGGGCCGTCTGCTGCTGCTCCAGCGCGTAGCACGGGATGCACAGCCACATCTCCTGCCCCGCCAGTTTGATCGGCCAGTGCAGGCACTTCGGGCACAGCGCCGTGCCCAGGGGCACCTGTTCCGGCATCAGACGGGCCGGGTAGCGCTCAGGGAGCAGGGTCACGCGATCACCGTGCCCGTCCCCATGCAATGGCTGCACGAGGTCCGGGTCCTGTGCCCACCCGGCGTCTCCCACTCCAGGTCGCCCGTCCCCTCGCACTCGGGGCAGGCGACCTCCTCCGGAAGCCCGTTGTCGCTCGGCTGCCCCATCAGACCTCCAACGCGTCATGCGGGCCCGTTGGGAAACGGTAGTCCCTGGCGGGCCGCAGCACGGTGGAGTTCAGGAAGTCAGGGGAGTCAGAAGGGACGCGTAGCGCGCGAGGTCGATGTTGCCGCCGCTGATGATCACGCCGACGCGCTGCCCGCGCAACTGGTCCGCCATGCCGCGCAGGGCGGCGAATCCCAGGCACCCCGTCGGCTCGACCACGATCTTCATGATCGACGCGAAGATCCGCATCGCCTCGACCAGTTCGTCATCGGTCGCGGTGAGCACGGTCGGCGCCTCGCGCAGGAGGATGCCGAAAGGGATGACGCCGATGTGCTCGGTCTGTGCCCCGTCGGCAATCGTCTTCGGGGTGTCGATGTGGACGATGCGTCCCTCGCGCAGCGACTGCTGGGCGTCGTTGCCCGCTTCCGGTTCCACGCCGAAGACGCGGCACTGCGGCGACAGCGCCCGGGCCGACAGCAGCGTCCCGGAGAGCAGTCCGCCGCCGCCCAACGGCACGAAGAGCGCGTCGAGTTCACCGGCCTCCTCGAAGAGCTCCTTCGCCGCGGTGCCCTGCCCGGCGATCACATCGGGGTGGTCGTAGGGCGGGATCAGCGTGAGTCCATGCTCGGTGGCCAGTGCCTGCACGATCTCCTCCCGGCTCTCGGTGTAGCGGTCGTAGCCGATGACCCGTCCCCCGTAGGCCTCGGTTGCCGCCCGCTTCGCGGCCGGCGCGTCGTGCGGCATGACGATCGTGGCCGGGATCTCCAGCAGCCGGGCCGCGAGGGCGACGGCCTGGGCATGGTTGCCCGAGGAGCCCGCCACCACCCCGGCCCGCCGCTGCTCCGGAGAGAACCGCGACAGGGCGTTGAACGCCCCGCGGAACTTGAAGGCCCCCACACGCTGGAAGTTCTCGCACTTGAACACCACCTGCGCGCCCGTCTGCTCGTCGACCACTCTCGAGCGCAGGAGCGGAGTGCGGTGCGCGTGGCCCTCGATACGGTCCGCGGCGGCGAGGACGTCGTCGTAGGTGGGAAGCCGGTCCATGTGGTGCTCCTCGATATGCGGATCAGTGGCACTGCCAACCTTCTCAGGAGAACGCCGCCCACCGGGAGATCGCGAATCGTGCTCCGTCACGTCGCACTTCCGCCGCGCCGTGTCCGCCGAAGTGCGCGGGTACGACGAGCTCGCGGCGATCGGCGGCCTGCTCGAGGATGCGCCTGCGGGTCGCCCTGGCCTGCCCCGCGTCGACGCAGAAGCAGCTGTTGTCGTCGGGCTCGAGGATCTGTACGGGGCTGTGCAGGATGTCCCCGACGAACACGGCCCGGTCCCCGCCGGAGTCCAGCCGCAGCACGGACGACCCGGGCGTGTGACCGGGCGCCGCCTCGAGGACGAGGTGCGCGTCGATGCGGTGGGTGCCCTCCCACAGGACGGCCCGGCCCGCGTCGTGGAGGGGACGGACGCAGCCGTCGTAGACCTGGCGGTCGGCTTCACCGCTGCTTCGGCCGAAGTAGGCGTCATCGGCCGCCGGGAGAAGGTACTCGGCGTTGGGGAACGTCGGCACGAGGCTGCCGTCGGCCTGCTCGGTGGTGTTCCAGCCCACGTGGTCGTTGTGGAGGTGGGTGTTGACGACGATGTCGACGTCCTCCGGCGCGATGCCGGCCGCGGCCAGTCCGTCCGTCAGGTTCGTGCGGAGGGCGTCGGACGCGGGCACGCTCGGCGCGTTCCGGCCGAGGCCGGTGTCGACGAGGATCGTCCTGCCTCCGCTGCGGATCACCCACGTCTGCAACGCGCCGACGTACATGTCGTCTTCGGGTATCCAGTGGTCGGGCGCGAGCCAGGACGCGTTGCTCTGCCAGGTGGCGGGACTGCTGTCCGGGACGATCGTGCGGGCGGGGGCGAAGGGGACCTGGGCCTCGAGGACCCGGGTGACCTCGACGGTGCCGAATGTGATGCTGCGCATGGGGCGAGCGTAGGTGGGGCGCTGTGAGCCGATCAATGCATGCTCGGCTCATGTACATATGCGTACGGCTCATGAGTGAGAGTGGGTACTCTCGCCCGGTGGACGTGGTGAGCGATGCGATAGCGGCCGTGCGGGTCGGACAACCGTCGTCGGAGCGGGTGCGCGCCGGCGGGACGTGGTGCAGCCGTCTCTCCGCGTACAGTGGGGCAGGGTTCCATGTGGTGCTGGAGGGAAGTTGCTGGCTGCTGTCGGGCGATGGACCCGCGATCACCCTTGAGACGGGGGACGTGGTCCTGCTGCCGCATGGCAGCGAGCACGTCATGGCCGATGCGCCTGCGGATCCTCGTACGGTCGAGCGCGCCGTGCCGTTCGAGGAATGGCGCGCTGAGCTCGACGGCTCGGCGGACAGCGGAGTTGAGTTTCTCTGCGGCAAGTACCGGCTCGACCGTACGCATGCGCATCCGCTGATGACCGACCTGCCCGATGTCATCCACCTGCCTGCCGGATCCGGCCGTCACCCGGAGTTGTGGTCGGCTGTCGCCTTGCTGGCCACCGAAGTCGACGGCTCCCGGCCCGGCGCGGGCGTCGTGCTCCCGGGGTTGCTGGACCTGTTGCTCGTCTATGCGGTGCGGGCCTGGATGGCGGACTGCGCCGCGAGCGAGGGGTGCGTCGGCTGGCCCGCCGCTCTGAGCGACCCCGTGGTGGCCGCCGCTCTCCGGGCGGTTCACGACGACCCCGCCCGGCCGTGGACCGCCGAGTCCTTGGCCGCACAGGCCGGGGTGTCACGGGCCACGCTCAACCGGCGGTTCACCGCCCTGGTGGGGCGGGCGCCGATGGCGTACGTGACGTGGTGGCGGATGACCCGCGCGGCCGACCTGCTGCGCGAGCCGCGGGCATCGGTGGAGTCGGTCGCCCAACGGGTGGGCTACAGCTCGCCGTTCGCGTTCTCGCACGCGTTCAAGCGGACCTTCGGTACGACTCCGGGGCGCTGGCGGGTCGGGCTCGGACCGTTTTCGGACAGGCCGGGTGCGTAAAGACTCACTCTTGTCATCGGGTCGGTGCTCTCGTAACCTCCCCACCATTCGCGGAACATCATAGGGGGCGTGCGCGCCATGAAGCTCGTCGATGTTCGTACGGTCGCCGTAGCCGCAACAGCGGTCATGGCTGTGGGACTTGCCACCGCGTGCAACCGTGGAAGCGACAACGGCAGTGAAGGGAAAAACAGCCCCTCGATCGGCGTCGACCTGCCGCGCTCCGACTCCGACTTCTGGAACTCGTACGCCAAGTACATCGACAAGTCGAAGTCCGGCGCCGAGGTGAGGCTGCTGCCGACCAGTAACTCCCAGAACGACATAAACCAGTTGGCATCCAACGCCCTGGTCTTCGCGAGCACCGGCGCAAAGGCCATCGTCATGGCACCGCAGGACACCGGCGCCATCTCCGGGACCCTGAAGAAGCTCGAGGGCAGGAGGATTCCCGTCATCAGCGTCGATACCAGGCCCGACGCGAAAGCGGGACCGGTCTACATGGTCGTACGCGCCGACAACCGTGCCTACGGCACCAAGGCGTGCGAGTTCCTGGGAAGGCGGCTGGGCGGCAAGGGCAAGGTCGCAGAGCTCCAGGGCGACCTGAAGTCCATCAACGGAAGGGACCGTTCGGAAGCCTTTGCCGATTGCATGAAGAAGGAGTTCCCCGGCATCACCGTCTTCCCGCTGCCCACCGACTGGAAGGGCGACGTCGCCTCCAACAAGCTGCAGACTCTGCTGACCCAGCACCCCGACATCAACGGCATCTACCTGCAGGCCGGCGGAGTGTTCCTCGACCCCACCCTCACGCTCCTCAAGCAGAAGGACCTGCTCAAGCCGACGGGCGAGCCGGGACACATCAGCATTGTCTCCAACGACGGTATCCCGCAGGAACTCGACGCCATCCGCAAGAAGGAGATCGATGCCACGGTCTCCCAGCCTGCCGACCTCTATGCCAAGTACGCGCTGTACTACGCCCGGGAGGCAACCGCGGGCAAGGAATTCAGCCCTGGCAAAACCGGCCACGACTCGACCATCGTCAAACTCCCCAATGGTCTCGAGGACCAGCTTCCCGCGCCCTTGGTGACCATCGAGAACGTCGACGACGTCTCGCTCTGGGCCAACGGTGGCGCATGACCGCCCACGTCCCGGTGGCCGAGGCGACCGGTGTCTCCAAACGTTTCGGTGCCACCGTCGCGCTGCGCGATGCCCACATCACCGTCATGCCGGGGGAGATACACGCTCTGGTGGGCCGTAACGGCGCGGGCAAGTCCACGCTGGTCGCCCTTCTCACGGGCCTTCGAAAGCCGGACACCGGCACTCTCACCTTCAACGGCGAGCCCGCCCCCGCCTTCGGCGACACCAAGGCCTGGCGATCCCGCGTGGCCTGTGTCCACCAGCGGTCCACCATCCTCCCCGGCCTCACGGTCACCGAGAACCTCTTCCTCGGCCGCCAGAGCACGTCGATGCTGCGGCCCATCCGCTGGCGGGAGCTGCACCGCCGGGCCGGGGAACTGCTGGGCGCATACGGCCTGGACATCGATCCGAGACGCCGGGCCGGTGAACTCGCCGTCGAGCAGCGACAGTTCGTGGAGATCGCCCGCGCGCTGTCCTGCGGAGCCGCGTTCGTCATCCTCGACGAGCCGACCGCCAAGCTCGACGCCCGGGGCATCGGGCTTCTCTTCGCCAAGGTGCGGGAGCTGCAAGGACAGGGGGTGGCGTTCCTGTTCATCTCGCATCACCTGCGGGAGGTCTACGACCTGTGCGGCCGCGTCACGGTCTACCGCGACGCGCGCCATGTCGTGAGCGCTCCGGTGTCCCGACTCGGGCCCGCGGCACTGGTGGAGGCGATGACCGGCGAGCCGGAATCCCCCGCTGGTGCCGGCTCCGGTCCTGTTGTCCGTACGGCGGGGCGGGAGCTGCTGTCGGTCGACGGGCTGACGCTTCCCGGCGCGTTCCACAGCCTTTCCCTCACCGTGCGGGCCGGGGAGGTCGTGGGCCTGGCGGGCAACGCGGCGAGCGGCAACGCCCGGGCGGGCGAGACCGTCGCGGGGCTGCACCGCGCCGAGGCCGGGCGGATCGCGGTGGCGGGCCGCACGGTGCGCGGTGGCGATGTGGCGGCGGCGCTGAAGGCGGGAGTCGGGCTCGTACCGGAGGACCGGCATCTGCAGGGCCTGGTCGTCGACCGCAGCGTGGCGGAGAACGCCACGCTCACGCTCGCCGTGAGGGGCCGGCTCGGACCGTTCGGCATGGTCCTCCCGTCCCGGGCCAGGGCGTTCGCCGAGCGCATGATCAAGGACCTGGACATCAGGACGCCGGGCCCCATGACGCCCGTCGCGGCACTGTCCGGTGGCAATCAGCAGAAGGTCGTCGTCGCCAGGGCGCTGGCCACCGACCCCCATGTGCTCGTCGCGATCCGTCCGGCCAACGGCGTCGACGTCAAGTCGAAGGAGTTCCTGCTCGGCAGGATCAGGCAGGTCGCGGACGAGGGCAGGGCCGCGCTGATCGTCTCCGACGAACTGGACGACCTGCGGGCGTGCGACCGGGTCGTGGCCATGTTCCACGGCCGGGTCGTGGCCGAGTTCGGGCGCGGCTGGAGTGACGAACAACTGGTCGCCGCAATGGAAGGCGTGCTCGGCACGCACGAAGAGGGACAACGATGAGGAGGATGAGGAGAGGTTCCGGCCTCGCGCGCTACCGCGACTTCTCCCTGGTCCCTGTGCTGCTGGTCCTGGGAGTGACCGGTTTCATCGTCTCGCCCGCGTTCCTGACCGCCGACAACCTGGTGAATGTCGCGCAGAGTTCCACGGAACTCGGCCTGCTGGTGCTGGCGGAGGCGCTCGTCCTCATCGCCGGGCGCATGGATCTCTCCCTGGAGTCCACGATCGGCCTCGCCCCCGTCGTGGCGATGTGGCTGGTCCTGCCGCCCGCCGACGGACGGTTCAGCACCGTGGGCCTGCTGCCGGGGTCGTACTCCGTCCCGGTGTGCCTGCTGGTCGGCGCGCTGATCGGTGGCCTCAACGCCTTCATGATCCTCAAGCTGCGGCTCAACGGATTCATCGTCACCCTCGGCGGGCTGACCATGTGGCGCGGCCTGCAGATCGCCATCTCCGAGGGGCAGTCCGTCGTCGGCCTGCCCGAGTCGTTCACCTACCTCGGACAGGCCGACTGGCTCGGTGTGCCCGCCGCGATCTGGATCACCGGCCTGCTGTTCCTGGCCGGCGGATGCGCGCTCGCCTGGTTCGGACACGGCCGGGCCCTGTACGCCGTCGGCGGCAACCCCGAGGCCGCGCGCACGGCCGGCATCCGCATCGACCGCGTCATCTGCGTCGTACTGGTCCTGGCCGGCGTGCTCGCGGCCTTCGCCGGCATCCTCTACACCGGCCACTACGGCGCGGTGTCCGCGAGCCAGGGAAGCGGCTGGATCTTCCAGGTGTTCGCCGCCACGGTCATCGGCGGCGTGAGTCTCAACGGCGGGAAGGGCACGCTGTTCGGGGCGCTCACCGGAGTGCTCACCCTTCAACTGGTCGTCAACATCATGACGTTGGCCGGTGTCCCCCCGCTGTGGAATCAGTTCCTCAATGGGGCGATCATCATTGCCGCTCTGGTCATCTCCCGCTTCGCGTCCGGCGAGAAGCAGGAGTGAGGCAGCGGGTCGGTCACTTGTTGTCCAGGGCCCACTTCATCGGCTCCTTGTAGAAGCCGCGACCGAAGGTGATGTAGGTGACCTTCTTGCCCTCCGGGATGACGATGGGCTGGCAGAAGGTGCGCTCCTCGCCCATCTTCCAGAGGGTCTTGTTGCCCGTGTCGTTGCAGTCGGCCGGGGTGCCGGGAAGGCTGCCGATGACGATGAGGTGGGTCGCGGGCTGGTCGCCCTCGGTGAGAGCACCGATGTCGGTGGACAACATGGGAGGCTGCATGGGAGCGTCGCCGCCGCTTAGCTTGGCGCTGAGGTAGACGTACGCGACGGTCTTGCCCGCGTACTTCTTCGCGTCTTTCTCGTCGCCCTTGAGGTTCTCGGGCTTGCCCATCACTACGCGCTGCCCGGTGACGGTGAACTCGCCCTTCTTGTTGTCCGCCTGGCGCTCCTGCTTCTCGGACGCGGGCTGCCCGGCCTTGAGGTTCTCCGACTTCAGGTTGTCCGACTTCGCGCCGGACTTCTTGCCGTCGTCCGACGGGTTGCAGGCCGTCAGCGCCAGAGCGGCGAACGCGGCCACGGCGGCGAAGGCGGCCTTCTTGGTGGTGCGCAAGGTTTCCCCCGTTGTCCAGTGGTGCTTGCCCGGCCAGTGCGGCCGGAAGCGGCCACCGAGTGTACGCAAGGGAGTTCGGGCCGATGCAGCAGGGGGCGCGGGAAACTCCCGCGCCCCCTGCTGCAGTTCTGCCGTCGCTCACACCGGAGCGTGTTGCGGCTTTCGCTTCCGTTTGGTGAGCAGCTTCACGCCGGGCTTCTCCACGAACTCATGGAGCAGTATCGCGCCGGCAATGGAAATTGCGAGGAGCAGACCCAGGTGCAGGGTCAGGGGAATCGTGAAGTGGTGCTGGCGCAGGAAATAGTTGGCGCTGAAAATCACCATCTCGTGCACGAGGTAAAGGGCGAAGGATATTTCACCCAGGTACACGATGTACCGGTTCCGGAAGGGCGACGGCTCGCCCCGGACATCGGAGCGGGCGGCGGCCGCGATGGTGAGGGTGTACGGGATGACCGTGACGGCCCCCCAGTGGAAGTTGTACGGCAGGAGATGGATCGGCCCGAACACGACCATGGTGGACAGCGCAAGGCTGGCAACCAGCCCCGGCCCACGCCAGTGCCCGTTCTTGACCAGCAGCGCGACGGCGATACCGATGACGAACTCGATCATCCGCACGGGAGGCAGGATGTAGAGCGCGTACTTCGAGTTCCACCCGAGCGTGTCCCCGATGGTCCTGGTGAAGAACGGAAGGAGTACGACGCACAGATTGCCCACGATCACGGTCGCCCACAGCCCCCGGGGCGAGAACTTCCGGATCACCTTGATCAGGAAGGGGAACGAGAGGTAGAAGAGAGCCTCGCAGCTCAACGACCAGGACACGCCGTTGTACCCGAACCACCAGTCGTTCCGGTTCGGTATCCAGGACTGGGTCAGGGTGAGGTTCGCCAGCGCGATGTTCGGATCGAGGGCCTTGCCCATCCAGATGAGCATGACCACAGCGACGCAGAAGGTCACAAAGTGGCTCGGGTAGATGCGGGCGAAGCGCCGCCGCCAGAATCCGGTGACCGTGTCGCGTGACCGTGCCGACCAGGCCAATACGAACCCGGACAGGATGAAGAAGAAGGAAACTGCCGAAGGTCCGGCATATACGACATTCTTCAGCAACTGGACATTCTTGGCAGTTCCGGAGACTGTCTCCTCGTAACCGAAGTGGTAGAGGAGGACAAGCAGTGCCGCGAACCAGCGCAGCCCTGTGAGCGAGTCCAGGCGCACCTGGGATATGGAAGGCTCACTGGACAGCTTTGGAGCGACAGGTGTTATCTGGCTCACTAATGGAATTCCAAGCGTTGAAAGAGAGGCGAGCGCGCGACAGTCATCGAGGCTGCGGGTCCTCGCCGGGACGGCATGAAGGGGCTCATTTCCACGACAGGGGGTAAATGGCCGGGCGTTCTGGTCAGCATGCGCGGGGGGCGACGGACCGGACTGTTGTCGACCCGGCACGTGGGGATGCCGTCGGGGTGCGACCGTCGGCCCTGGCGGGCCGTGTCATGTGCAGACGTCCGGAGAGCATGCCTCTTCTTCCTGCCTTCCGAGCGACGCCCGGGGCCTTGACGCGGCTCCGGGTCGGTCCACTGCACTGTTTCCGAGCCATCGTGTCAGCTGGTGAAGCAGATCACACCATGTTCTACGAACGATGTAGACGACATTGGCGTTGACACTGGCCTGCACAGCGTAGCTGTGTGGTGAGGCTGGGGGTATTCGTGGGGACTCGGCGAGACGTAGGTAACACGCGGGGCGGCGCCCCCGCTGGGCCCCACGCGGGGTCACCGCCTACTCAGAGGTCCTCCACGGCGACTGGCGGTGCATCGAAGAGACGGACCGCCTGCGCCGCCAGCCTCAGTCCAGTGTCTGCACGAGTTCGTGGCGGGCCGAGGTGTGTACGACGCGGCCGTGCGCTCCGTTGACGAGGGGCACGTGCGGTGCGATGTGGCCGCACTCGACATCGGCGATGATGGGAACGCCGAGCGGCCCGAGCGCGTCCAGTACGGCCTCGTGCTGGGTCAGCGAATCCCGGTCGGGTGCCGAAGTCCGGCCGACGAGCACGGCGTTCGCGGCGTCGAAGAATCCTGCCAGGCGCATGCCGTGGAGGTTGCGGCAGATCGTGTAGGCCTCGTTGTCGGACGCCTCCACATAGACCAGCAGCCCTTCGGGGGCGTGAGCGCGGGCGAAGGCGGCGACAGCGTCAGCGGGGTGAGGGCGGTCGACATGTCGGAGAACCCGACCAGCCAGGTGGGTTCGGCCTCGCGTATCCGGTCCCAGTCGAGAAGGGGGAGCAGGTCGATGGCGGTCTCCCCGCCCCACGGCGGCACAACGGCCTTGATGCCAGGCTCCGTCAGCATCGCCGTCAGCTCGGCCGCGCGCTCCGCCGCGGGGGCGCTGACGTGTCCCGTACCGTCCATGCAGCGGCCGACGGTCACTTCGTAGCCCCGTGCCTCCACGGTGCTGATCGCCACCTTCAGACGCTCGCGCATCTGCTCGCCGACTCCGCTCGAGGGTGAAGTGACGGCGACGCGGTCACCGGGACGCAGGGGTTCCGGGAATCGGATCGTCATGGCCGGAGTCTGGCACGAAGGCTTTGCGAACTGCCTTCCCATTTCCCATGGTTGGGTCGCGGTGAACGGTGTATCCGACTCTCGAAATGCCGGCAGTCGGCTGTCAAGTTGCCTTAAACGCAGCACGTGATCCCGGATGGCGGCGATGCGGGTCGCCGACTCGGCTGACGCCCGGGTGGCGTTCCTTCCCGGTGACGACAGCCTCCCTGCAAGGTCTCCGGCTGCAGTACCCGTACACCCAACCATCGGAAAGGCACCCCGACTTCTGCGGCGGATGCGGACTGGAGCTCACATCCACGCGGGTCAGGGTGCCTTTCTGCTGTCACGGCAGCAGATCGCCCCATACTGCTGAACAGCCAGGGCTGACTACGACGCGGCTGCCACACCAACGCGAGACAGGAAGTCCACGCAGGCATCGGTGAGGCAACTCAAGCTGTCCACGACGGGAACCGAGAAGATGTCATGGTCTCTCAGCGCCGTGAGATCTGTGCACCCATACAGTACGGCGTCTATATCCGCCGGGAGCGTGGCTGCGAACTCCTTCATGACGGCGGCCGGTTCATCGGGGTCCGCGAAGCGAATAAGGTCCATGATCGCCGTCTGCACAATATTCTGGCCGGCCTCGTCGGGAGCGACGATCTCCACTCCGAACTCAGCGGCGCAGTCGCTGTACAGGCCGGACCGGACGGTGGCCGCCGTGGCGAGCAGGAGGACACGGCGGTGCCCGGAATCGCGCAGGCGGCGCAGCGCTGCTTCGACCATGTCGAGAAGGTCGATGTCACGCTCCCGTACCAGTGGCCTGAGATAGGTGTGCAGCGTGTTGCACGCCAGCCCCACGCATGTGGCACCAGAAGCTTCCAACACGTCCAGTGACTGGGTCAGCAGGCGGTCGACTTCAGATTCTTCCGCGGTGTCGAAGTGGCCCCTGACGAAAGCTTGCTCAAGCTTGGCCGGGAGCGGAACACTATGCATCACCACGTCCGGATAAGCGCCGTGCAAACGCGATTGATATTCGGCTACGACCCTCAAGTACAGGTCGGAAGAGGCATCCGGACCGACACCGCCGATGAGACCGAACCGCCCAGGTATCTGCTGGGCAGCCGAGCCTGACAGTGAGTTGGTCATGTGTCATCCTTCAAGGTCTGATGGAACACGGTGAGCAAGGCGTGATAAGTCGGCTAAGAAATGCGCCGACGCGACAACCGGGTCCGGACGAACGCGATCAACGCGAGTGTCATTGTTGCGCTCAGTGTTGCCAGAAGTTGCGTTCGGGCAGTGGCGTCGCTGCACATGAGCAACAAGATCGCACCCATTGCCGCTATCGCGAACCAAGACAGGTACGGGAAGCCCCACATGCGAACCACCAGCAGTTCCGGTGTTTCCCGTTCCAGGCGCCTGCGCAATATCACCTGTGACACGGCAACCGCGATCCATACGACGAGCAGCGCCCCGCCGGCCGACTCGAGGAGATACTGGAATACGGTGTCCGGCCACCAGTAATTCAGCAGCACGGCAAAGAAACCGAATCCTGCCGAAGCGGCGACTGCCAGTCGCGGCGTGCCGCTGGCTGACGTTTTCGTCAACGCGGGCGGAGCGATTCTCCGGCTGGCCAGAGAAAAGATCATGCGCGACGCACCGTACATGCTGGCGTTCAGTGACGACAGCAGTGCCACCAGAATGACGGCATCCATGATGTGGGCTGCTGCGGGCACGCCGATTTGATCGAGCATCGCAACAAAGGGGCTGCGCCCCACCACGGCGGAGTCCCACGGCAGCAACGTGACGATGACACCAATGCTGCCGACGTAGAAAACCAGGATCCGAAACACGGCGCTGCGTACGGCTCGCGCGACTGAGCCGGACGGATTGGTGGACTCGGCCGCCGCGATGGTCACCACTTCCAGACCACCGAAGGAGAACAGCACTGCCAGAACTCCGGTGATCACTCCGGTAGCGCCGTGCGGCAGGAAGCCTCCGTGTCCTGTGAGATTGGTGAATCCGGGCGCTGCACTGCCCGGCATGGCACCGGTGATGGCCGCCACGCCGAGTCCAAGAAACATGACTATCGCCGCGACCTTGAGCCCGGCGAACCAGAACTCGAACTCACCGAAGGAGCTTACCGCCAATAGGTTCAAGGCGGTGAAGAGGAGCATGATGGCCAGGGTGAATGCCCACTGGGGGACCATTGGCAGCCATGCGTTCAAAGTTTTCGATGCAGCCGTCGCCTCGGCTGCGATCGCTACGCATAGCGTTCCCCAGTAGAGCCATCCGACCGTGAATCCCGCCCAGTTGCCCAGGGCCTTTTCTGCATATACCGAAAAGCTGCCGCTGGAGGGCATTGCCGCGGCCAGCTCACCGAGCATGCGCATGACGAGAAGGGCTAGTCCTGCAGCGGCCAGATAAGAAAGGAGAATGCCTGGCCCGGCGACGCGGATGCCCGCGCCGGAACCGACGAAGAGGCCTCCTCCGATCACCCCTCCGAGAGCAAGCATGGTCATGTGCCGCGGCCGTAGGCCAGTGCCAAGACGAGTCGAATCGGCACCGCTGTCCGATAATTTACTCGTTTCCTGGCCCGCGGACGGTAATTCCGTCGGTGTGGTACTCATCAAGAAACTCCCCCCTCGTGATTTGTTGAAATGCCCCGTCGTGGAAAGCGTTGGCCGCGGAATGGGCCGCGGCTACTGTGGCAGTGATCGCTGTCGCGGCAGCTGTAGCTCGTGGTAAATGGAGCGTTCACGCTGGGCAGTTGAGTGCCGGGCTGTCCGGGGCATAGGCGCGACCATCATGATCACGAGCGTAACCGAGCAGGCTGCCGTCTTCACTTCCGCTGGACCACGGTGCTGATCGCCGCCTTCAGACGCTCGCGCATCTGCTTGCCGACTCCGCTCGAGGGTGAAGTGACGGCGACGCGGTCACCGGGACGCAGGGGTTGCGGGAATCGGATCGTCATAGCCGGAGTCTGGCACGGAGGCTTCGCGAACTGCCGTCCCATTTCTCATGGTTGGATCGCGGCATGAAGCCGAACGTCGACAAGCCAACTCCCGTCAGCGCACACGAAGTCCGTATCCCCGCTCCCGGTGGCGGCCGGTTGTGGGCAGAGCGCTGTGGCACCGGCAGCCCAGTCGTTCTGCTGCATGGCGCCGGTATGGACTCGCGTTTGTGGGACGCCATCGTTCCGGCGCTGAGCGGCCACCACGACGTCATCCGCTTCGACGCGCGCGGCCTGGGACGGTCCAGTCAGCCGGAGCAGTTGTTCAGCGACACCGAGGACCTGCGGGCCGTCCTGGACCACTTCGGCCTGCACCGCGCCGCGTTGGTCGGCCTGAGCATGGGCGGGGAGACGTCGCTGGACTTCGCCCTCGCCTACCCCGAGCGCGTCGCGGCGCTGGCCCTGGTGGGAACCTCGGTCAGCGGCCACGTCTGGCCGCAGGACACGGAGACAACGGCCTATGCCGAGGCCCGCCGCCTGGGAGACGCGACGGCATTGGCTCAGCTGGAACTGTCGATCTGGGCATCCATGGGGCGCTCGGCTCCCGGAGGAGCGCTCATCGAGGCGATGGTGGAACAGAACGCGGCACGACGGATCACCAGCGAACGGCACTTCGCCCACACCCCGGACCGCGATGCCGAGTCACGGCTCGGGCACATCACCGCGCCCACGCTGGTCATCCACGGCGGCCGCGACCACCCGGAGATCGAGGTGATTGCCAACCGGCTCATCGCCGACATACCCAGTGCTTACGGCCATGTCGTTCCGGATGCCGACCACTACCTGCCGCTGCGCACCCCCGAGCGCCTCACGGAGCTGCTGCTGGCGCACCTTCCCTGACCACGACGGGCGCCGAGGTGTCGCTTCCCCCAGTACGCAGGGAAAACCGCTCGCAGTGCCTCGCGATCACTGGCTAACGTCGCCGGGCGTGAACACCATGATCCGTTCAAGCGTGAGACAGCGACTGGCCTGGCTGCCCTTCCCTGGAAGGGAGGTCAGGTGACGTCCGCAGTAGCCACCGGCGACCGGCCCACCTATCTGCAACTGCTCGAGCCGCCCGGTGTGGTGAAGCTGTTCGCCGGCTCGCTCATCGGGCGCATTGCGTTCGGCATGATGCCGGTCGGGGTGGTGCTCTTCATCCAGCAGGCGACTTCGTCGTTCTCGGTCGCCGGACTCACGATGGGGGCGTACTCCGTCGCGAATGTCCTGTCGGGGCCTCTGCGTTCATGGATTTCGGTGCGCTGGGGCCATAGCGCGTCGCTGCTGTTCCTGTCGCTGATCAGTGGCACGGCGGTGCTGTTGCTCGTGCCGGCGGGGCGCGGCGGGAGCGCTACGTGGCTGCTCGTGGCGCTGACGGCGGTCATCGGCTGCAGCGTGCCGCCGTTCGGCGCGCTGATGCGGGTGGGCTGGTCGAGGAAGCTGCCCGAGGGGTGGGTGTCGAGGGCATTCGGTCTGGATTCGGTGGTCGAGGAGACGACGCTCGTCGTCGGCCCACTGCTCGCGGCGGGGGCCGTCGCGCTGTCCGGACCGGGTCTCGCGGTGGTCCTGAGCGGTTTGGTCTGTCTGCTGGGCGGCGTGCTGATGTCCGCGGCTGCGGAGAAGGGGCGGCTGGTCTCGGGCGACGAGGAAGGGACGGCCGACGACGTCGGCATCCTGGCTGTCGCGCGGCGTATCCGGTGGGTCATGGTGGCGTTCGTCGGTATGGGCTTCACCCTGGGGGCGATCGAGGTCATCATTCCCGCGTTCGCGTCCGACACCGGTCATTCATCGCTCTCCGGAGGGCTGTTCGCGACTCTGGCGCTGGGCAGCGCGTTCGCGGCGCTGTTCTACGGGCGCCGGGACTGGCGGACGAGCGCGTCGGTGCGGTTGGTCGCCCTGGGGTTTCTGCTGGCGGCCAGTACGGCATTGATGGCCCTCCCGGGCACGCTGGGGCCCGCGATACCTGTGCTGATCCTGTTCGGCATCGCCATGGGCCCCGCCGTCATGACGACGTACCTGCTGGCGGACACCCTGGCCGATGGCGCCGCCGCCAAGACGCATGCGGCGATTCTCATCGGCGTGGCGTGCAACAGCGGGGCAGGTGCGGGTGCCGCCCTCTCGGGCGTGATGATTGCCGGCCTTGGTTCGGGCGGGGCGTTCCTGATCTCGGGAGCCGTCACTGCGGTGGCGACGGGCATCGGGTTCGCGGTGTACCTGCGGGACCGCCGGCCCGTCGCGGTGGTGCGGGAATCCCCCGCACGGCAGGACGTGGCTCGGTCGTCGGTGTGAGGCGGCCGCGGCGGGGCACCTCGCGGGCCGGGATGTATATCTGTGGTTGTTCAGCCGAGCGGAATGCGGGCGTGTGGTTCCCACTCGTACATCCGGCGGTCTCGATGCAGCCTGATCAACTCCACGTGCGTGACGTGGGCGGTGGCGGGCCCAGCGTCCACTGCAGAGAGTGCTTCGTACGCTGGGGCTGCGGGACCGGCGGCGTTGCTGTAGGCGATGGATACGTGCGGTGTGAAACCGTGCTCGGCTTCCGGGACGTGGCCCCGCACGTCGTGAATGGCAGCACGCAGAGCATGGCGTACGGCGTTGGGCGGCTCGCCAGGCGACGCTTCCCAGCGAATCGCTTCGGGGGTCACTTCGGGGCGGTGCAGCTCCAGATCGAAGGTGGGCGTATGGGCGAGGCGGAAGGCAACGGCGTCGACAATGGCTCGGGCATCTTCGGGTGATACCTCGTCAACGAATCCCAGGCCTTGAGTGGTCAAGTGCAGCCATTGGTCCGGGACCAGGGTCAAGCCGGGTACGTGCGCCAGCCCGCTACGGTAGGCCGCTGCGAGTTCGTGGAGTGCTGATGACCGTTCGAACGTGAAGTGGAAGGTGTAGAAGCGGCGTCCCTCTCGCCAGCCTGGGCGCCACCACCAATGGTCTGCCATCCGGTCGTTGTGTTTTGGGTTCGTGGCCATAGGGCTGTCCCATCAGCCTGCGCTGATTGCCGGTGAGAGCGCGACATGTCGAGATGCGGGGTCCAGACACCACGCCTCGATTTCTCCTTGCAGCGTGGCAGACGTGGTGCTTGTCGACATCGGGGACTTGGCGACAGCGTTGGCGAATTCGCGAAGGCGCCGGATCACCGGCGCGAGCCGCCGTGCGGGTGGCAAGGCGAGAACGGGTGCCAATGCCTGGGCAGCGCCTTCGAGTTCGCGCAGCTCCAGGTGCGCCGTGGCGAGCGAAATGTGTACCTGCGCAGTGGTGCCATATGCATGAGGAGAGGGATCTGCCAGTGCCTCGACGGCTTCGCTCCTGGCCAGAGCAGGCGCGTTGGCGCGCAGGTGAATATCGATGGCGTAGTTGAGCCGTCGGAACTCTGGACACGAGAACAGCCCGGCGATGTCGTCATGACCGGTTAGGGAGTCGCGAGCACGGAGAGACCTCTCCAATGCCACCTGCGCCTCGCGGGTTGCCCCCAGCTGAGACCAGGCATCGGCTTCCTGGCAGGCCAGCAGTACGCCGACGGTCCCTGCCGCAGACTGACTTGTTCCATGATGGGCGTGGGCGATGGCATCACGCAGGCGACCGTCCCAGAAAGCAACCTTGGATCGTGTCGACAGGGTCCATGCCTTCAGCTCGGTGTGCCCAGTGACTTCTGCACACAGCCATGCGGTACGGCCCTGGGTATCTGCTTCTCGCAGGAGGCCCAGATCAGAGGACATCCATGCCAGTAGTCCACACAGGAAGCCTGCTACGACGTAGAGATCACCGGACTGCCGTGGAAGTTGATGGCCCTCGAGCAGGCTGAATACGCGGTCGCGGAGACGGCAGGTGCGGGTGAAGACGGTGATGGGCTCACGGGTGAGGTAGTCAGCAGCAAGTGTCCTGGTGTCGTCCAGTAGTTGTTCGAGAGCGATGTCACCCACGTTCGATGTCTCTGCCCACTGTGCCCACGTTGCAGACTCCTCTGCCGCAGTGCGGACAAATTCGCTGTCGGCTGGCGTCGGCTCGTGTCGCGCGGGCTCGGAACGAGGAAGCAGATCCGGTGAGGCGTCGGAGGGGGTGAAGGTTCGCAGCAAACGCAGTTCGGCAGGCGGCATTGCGCAACGATCTTCGAAATCAAGCAGGTCCTCAACGCGGCATGCGTATACACCGGCAAGCAGGGCCAGCACCCCCAAAGTCGGCCGTCTGCCTGATGGGCTCGGCCACTTTTCCCACTTGCCCAGGAGCGAAGCGTCGGCTGCGACGGCCTCCTCGGGGCGCTGACCACTGAGGTCGTTGACCTTGTCGGCAGCCTCTTGCAAGGTGAATCCGTGCGCATGACGCCATGCTTCACGTGGCCTTATCCGAAATCGGGTGCGCATTTCTGTGGCAACCTCGGCAAGACCGCAGCCGCAGGCTGTCATCTGGTGCCGGATCTGGTCCCGTTCGCTCTTCGAGCCGGGCTTGGGGTGTGAGGCCATGAGCGCTCCCTGCTGGTGACCGTCTCCCACGGTAGAGGACTGGTAGGCCCGATGCGGCCCAGTGCCCGGAAGACGGCCGTCGCCCTGTCCAATCTCTGCTGTCGGTGCTGGTGTTGTAGCAGGCCACGCCCCTTGGAACCCGTCCGTACATCTTGGTCTTCGCTGCCCGCGACACCCGTTTCCCTGCCTGGGAGGGTGATGGCAGACGGGGCCGTTGGAGTCCTGCTGTGGTCGCTACCGACGCTCGGGACAGGGGGGCACCTTTGTGACGTACGCACAGCGCAGCAGTGCATTCGATGCAGGGTCGGAATGGATCGCGCACCACTCGCACCGGTCGGTGTCTGTTCGTCAGGATTGGCAGAACGGACGGCTCGCAGCTGTTGCCAGCACACGCTGGGCCGTTGTTGAGTCTGATCTATTGCGCTCCATTGATGTCATACATGAGCTTCGGCGCGCTGGGCCGGTAGGGCCAGTTCTCGCGGCACCGTTCGAGCGGTTGGCATGGTGGCTCGTTCCGCCCGACTGCGCAGCGTAATTGGCTGCCGCTCCCGCATTGACCGTCCAGCCATTCGGTTCTCAATTGCTTTGCCCGCCTACTGGATGTGAGCTGGATGGGCGGTGCTGGATTGAGGAGCCCGACGGCACCGGCAGGCTTACGCAGGCGACAGCGCTTGGCGCTTGTTTTGGGCGCATGCGCTGATGTTCACTGCTGATTCGAATCTCATGAATGGAGTTCAAGTGAACCAGTTCAGCCCTTTGCTCACTCCCTGGTACGGTGCGGTGCAATGGCTCCTTTCTCAGGAATCGGACTGCTCGGCAATCCGGCAGAGGTGGAGGTGTGGCGAGCCTGCGATGCTCCGGTTGGGGTCCCACTTCGAGGCGGTACGTCTACCAGCCGGTGTTGTTCGCCGGGTTGTTGGCACCGGCAGTCGTGAGACATTGGAGAGGGTATTCGCTGACTTCGGTATCGACAGTTCCGTGATCGTCGATTCGATCGGTTCTTGGTTCTATGTACTTGTGCCGTCTGGCACTGCTCGGGTGTGGAACGTACGAGAGATCATGTGCCTCGGTGACAATTGCTATCTGGGAGTTCCTGCTCCGTATCGCTCCGAACCGCCAGGTAGTTATTGGATTCTGTCGCCACCCGAGGGGGGTAATTCTCTTTGTGGTCCGGAGAACCTACAGAAATTGATCGATGCCGGGGCGGGAGGTTGCGAAACTGAGGGACTGTCCCGGATCGGCAGCAGTCGCACAGGCGGTTTAATTTCGTGAAGGTAATGCGGTCAACTGGTCCAGCACGGGCTGAAGTTCACGCTTCACCAGGCGGCGCATGGTGATGGGGCTCGGCACTCGTTTCGTCGTGGTATCGAACCGGATGAAAGTCGCCTGCGAGTTCGGGCGGAAGGCGACCATGCCCTTGAGGGTGAAGTCCCAACGCAGCCGCTCTCGGCCGCCGTTCAGCAGCACCTCCCAGCGTGGTCGTTGCGGGCGCGCCGGCGGAGGGAAGTCCGGTAAGTCGGGCATCGGTGGCCACAGACCTGTGGCCGGAGTTCCCCACTCGGTACGTGACCGTCGTTTGTGCTCCTCGGCAGCTGCCTCGCGGAAGCGGTGATAGACGGCGGGTTCGCAGTAGATGAGCAGCACCAAGCGCTCGAGTGGCAGGGTGCGCAGCGCCTCGGTGAACTCCCACACCGTCCCTGGGCCGGGGCCTGCTGCCAGCATCACCACGTGCGCGCCTCCGATCAGCCCGCTCACGGTGTCCTGCCAGTTGTCGAGCGGCAGATACGCGCGCGCCGCTCCGGGCAGCGGAAGATGTTCCCCAGGCCTGCCGATCGCGACGACCCGGCCGAACTGCCCGAAGCGCCGGACCAGGGCCTCTTCGTGTGTCAGCCCGGAGACGAAGAAGATGTTCTCGTCGGTTGTTCCGCCGCCTTGGAGTTCGGTGGGCAGGGAGGCCATGTCCGGATCGTTGGAGAACGGCCGTAGATACAGTACATAGCGCGTTCCGGTGAGTTCGTCGAACGAGCCGATGATGTCGGCGGTGTGCTGCTTGCCGTGCACCACACGGCGGCGGCCACGTGCGAAGACGTACACGCCTATTGGTACGGCCGCCAGGCTTACCAGTATTCGCACCCACCAGAAGACTTGTGTGAAGCCATCCAGTAGCTGCTCGCCCCTGAAGCAGGATCTGAGAAGAAGAGCGCCCCCAAGGCCAATCACGGTCCCCGCCACCCGAAGCGCCCATCCGGTGGCGATCAACGAGCGGCCCCTGTCCGCTCGTTGTGCATAGCGTGGCGACAGTACTCGCATCAACCACGGGTCCACCGTCCGGCCGGACTGCCGCGGTCGTTCGGCGGATTGGGGAGAGGCGGGCGCCCACGTCGAGCCGGTCGGTGTGGTTGTTCCGGGCGGCACTTGCGCCGGCGGCGATGGCTGTCCCAGCGGCGGTGGCACGGCTCGGGGCGTCTGCTGCCAGGTTGGCAGATTCTGCTTGTCGGATCTGGTCCGCCAGTAATGGTCCCCCACAGTGACTCCCCCAGTCGCTTCCGTTCGCTTCCGTGAGTCCTCCCTCTTTGGGAAGATACGGCACCAGCGGGGGCGCTCCCAGGCACTGAGCTCCGGCGCGCACAACCCGTACAACACCCGGGATAAATGGGGGAGATGAGTCCGGATGGCGGAGGCAAGGGGTGTACTGCTGCCGGCTTACGTGCTGGCCGACGAGTCGCAGTCGATGGGTCCCTACCAAGAGGACCTGTCCGACGGCCTGATCTCGTTGTGCGAAGGGCTGCGGGCGGAGCCGATGATCGCAGCCAAGCTGCGCCTGGCAGTGCTGGGCTTCTCGGACGATGTGGAAGTTCGTCTCGCGATCGCCGACATGCGCACCGAGACCAGCCTGCCTCAGGTGGTCATTCGGGGCACCACCAATTACGGGGCGGTGTTCGACGATCTCCTGAACAGGATCCCGTCCGATGTGCAGTGGTTGCGCGGCGAGGGGTACAAGGTCCACCGGCCTGTGGTGTTCTTTCTCAGCGACGGACAGCCCACCGACGCCAGCCGCTGGCGACGGCCCCACGCCGAGCTGACCGACAAGACCCGGATGTCGGCCGCTCCGAACATCATCGCCTGTGGAATCGGTGACGCCCAAGCCGGCACGATGCTCGAGGTGGCGACACAACCGGAGTTCGCCTTCGTTGCCAAGGCCGGTACTGACATCGGCCGGGCAGTCTCCGAGTTCTTCCGTGCCCTCACCGCGAGCCTGGTTGCCTCGGGACAGGCGCTGCAATCGGCCAGCCCACAGCTGGTGGTGAACAAGCCGAACCAGTTCACTATGGCGATAGACGAGGTCAGTTAGTGAATCCGGTGAGCGGGGACGGTTCCACCGGGGTGCCGGTCACGCCGCCACCTGTCGATCCTGCGCCCTGGCGCCGGATCACGGTGGATGAACCTGGTCACGAGTTCGAGGCGCGGGCCCCGGGCCAGTATGCTTTCGACTTCCCTGACACCGAATGCGACGGCTGGTCAACTGCCGCCCTGACGCTGCGCTTTGCCTCGGTGCGTGGTGCCGGGCACCGCTTCTACCAGCAGCCGCGCCAGGATGCCTCACGCGCTGCGGTGCATGAGTCCAGCGGCAGCATCGCGTTCGCCGTCGCGGATGGCGTCTCCAGCGCCGCCAGCTCCGAGCTTGGCGCCGTCGAGGCGTGCCGGGCCGCCCTGGAACGGATGCTTCACCTGCTGTCCCAGGACCGGAATCCGCTGGACTTCCGGGATGTGGCCCACCACGCCGCCGAACGGCTGCGAGAGCTCGCACGGTGGCGTCTGAGCGGGAGGACGCCCGAGCAGTCGGAGGTGGCGGGTATGTATGCGACGACGCTCGTGGCAGGCGTGGTTCGCCCTGTCTCCGATGGCCCCGTCATCGAGCTCTGTCGTATCGGAGACTCCGGCGCCTGGTTGCTGGACTTGCCAACTGGCTCGTATCGGCCGCTGTTTGCCCCGAAGACGGCTTCGGATGCCCTGCTGGTGTCCAACGAGGTTGCGCCGCTGCCTCGCGTGCCCGAGCCGCTGGAACGGAGCAGCGCGAGACTGGCCTCCCGGCAAGCGCTGTTGGTCGGCACCGATGGCTTCGGAGACCCTCTCGGCGACGGAGACGGCCAAGTGGGCTCGCTGTTCGCCCGCCATCTTGCTAAGCCGCCGCCTCCATTGTGGCTTGCGCACCTGCTGGACTTCTCCCGGGCGACCTTCGACGACGACCGGTCCCTGCTGGTGGTCTGGCCACGCACCATGGCAGAGTCGCAATGAAGCCCAAGCGCCTACCCGCGGTCGACTACAGCACGCTCGCCCTGGGAAGCCAACTCGGCCAAGGCGGCCAGGGCACGGTCCACCAGGTGACCAACAAGAAGATCAACCAGACGGACGGCGGCGGCTGGGATGTGGTCTACAAGGAGTACGGCGCCGCCGTGTTGCCCCACCTCGACGCCGCCGCACTGGCGTCGAGCGTGGACCTGCTCGGCGAGCTGAGCGCCGCTGAAGGCCGGTGGCTGTGCGAGAAGACCGCCTGGCCCGCGGCTGTGGTCGAACGCCATGGCCAGGCCTGCGGGTTCCTCATGCGCGCCGTGCCGGACCGTTTCCAGTTCGCCTTCCAGAACCTGAACGGCACAGCTGCGGGAGCACTGCGACTCGCGAACCTGGAGTTTCTGCTCAATGACGACGCCTACACCGCCGGGATCGGTCTGACCATCAACGACCGGGACCGGCTCGCCCTCCTGACCGACCTGGCTGCCACGCTTGCCCGGCTCCACCGCATCGGGATCGCGGTCGGAGATCTCTCTCCGAAGAACCTGCTGTTCGCCACCGCACCGCAGCCCGAGTGCTTCCTCATCGACTGCGATGCCATGCGGCTGCGGGGCGCCACCGCGCTGCCACAGGCCGAGACGCCCGACTGGCAGGTGCCCGCAGGTGAGGAAAAGGCGACCTGGGCCAGTGACGTGTACAAGCTCGGGTTACTTGCCGTCCGGCTCTTCGCCCGCGATCAGACCACCACCGATCCCACGGCCCTGGCCGCGATCCACCCGTCACTCGCCAATCTTGCCCGCATCAGTCTCGACCCGGATCCGGTCCGGAGGCCAGGACCTGTCGTATGGGCCGAGCAACTCGCGGCGATCGGGGCCACAGTGGCACCCAGCACGCCAAGGACCCGACGGCCCACGTCTCCTGGGCCCGGTCCAGGGCGCCCGCCTGGGAGCGGGCCTGCAGCGAGAGGAACCCGCTCGGGCAGGACGGTGTCCGCCGGCCTGGCCGCCGGTACCGCCGGCGTCATCGGTGCGGCACTTCTCGGGGTGATACTCGTTCTCTCCCACCACCCGTCCGATCCCCGTCCGCAACCTGCCTATTCCTCCCACCAGTTGCCGCTCAACGACGGCATGCCGGATCCTGCTACGCACTCCAGCAGAGCACGCCCGTCACCGACTGAAGAAGACGAGCCGGCTTCGGCTTCGGCATCGGCGTCGCCTGACGTCATGGAGGAGGCCGAAATCGGCTCCTGCTTCCACGATACGGGAGGGAGCCGCCACGCCCACCTGACTCCGGCCGACTGCACGCCCGGGGCATTCAAGGTGGTGAGCATCTCCAGACACACCACTGACCTTGACAGCTGCCACAGCGTCACCGACAGCGACGAGAGCGTGTCGTCGTCGAAACACAACCTCGTGCTGTGTTTGAGCTATCTGAGCCTCGGGGGCAGCGCCTATCACGCCCGCCAAGGGGACTGTGTCTACGGTCCGAACGGCACTGGGCCCTGGAGCACCCAGTCCTGCAAGACGGGGAACTTCAAGGTCCTGGCGGCCTACCGGGGTTCCACCGACCACTCGAAGTGTGACTCCTGGCCGCACTACAACGAATGGAAGGAGGTCTCGGGCCCCGGCGACCCCGGTTCGGACGTCCTGCTGTGCATGTCGATGAACTACCCCGACGACAGCGGCTACGCCAAGGTCCGGGAATGCCTTCGCAAGTCTGGCAACACGTTCACCAATGTCGGCTCCTGCGATGCTTCGAACGTCGTTGTCACCGGGCGTAGCAACACCTATGAAGGCCCTTCGTTCTGCCGTAACGACGGCTGGACGGCATGGGAACCCCCGGAATACCCGAAACTCGGCTACACCGTGTGCTGGCGGTGGTTGTAGGCCCAGTGAGCAGTTCGCACTCCGGCAGTTCAGCCGGTCACGAGATCCTGCCGGTGCCTGCGGCGTGCAGGCGCTGGATGGCTGCGATTACCTGGCCGGCTCCGTCCTCCTCGGCAATGCGCTGGGCGAGCTGACGGGCGCGAGCTCGGTAGCCGGGGTCCTCGGTGGTGCGGCGGATCGCGGCGGCGAGCCGCTCGGCCGTCAGCCGGCGGAAGGGGATCGGGCCGGGGCTGACGCCCAGTGCGGTCAGCCGCTTTGCCCAGAACGGCTGGTCGAGCTGGACCGGCACCGGGACAGCCGGCACCCCGGCCCGCAGCCCGGCTGCGGTCGTTCCCGCGCCTGCGGCGTGGACGAGCACGGACATGTGCGGGAACAGCCAGTCGTGCGGCACCTCGTCGATGGTCAGCATGTCGTCCCCGTGCACACGTAGTTTGCTCCACCCGGCCTGGACGACGCCGCGCATGCCCACAGACCGCAGTGCTCTCATGACGATGTCGGCCAGCGGTTCGGGATCGGCTACGACGCTGCCGAACCCGATGAACACCGGGGGAGGGCCTGCCTGGAGAAAGTCGGCTAGGTGCGCATCCGGGCGCCAGCCGACTGGGCGCGCGGGCCACAGGTATCCGGCCACCTGTGCCGATGCCGGCCAGTCCGCAGGGCGCCGCAGCACCGTCGGGCTGAACGCGTGCTGGATCGGCCAGTCGCTGTTCTCCAGACGCAGAGAACTGCTGCGCACGTGCTTGGACAGGCCGAGCAGGGCTCGCAGCTCGCGGTCGCTGGAGGCGTACATGCGGTCGGTGGCTGTCAGCACCGCCTGTGTCGATGCCCGGTTGCCCCACCGGCCCAGCGAGCGGCCACCGCTGACCAGCGCAGAGGCGAACTCCCCCGTCGGGGACCAGGGCTGGAGGTACACGCCCATGCTCGGGACTCGCAGCGCTTGGGCTGCCAGATGCCCCGGCCGCGACACCGAGTTGGACAGCAGCACCACATCCGCGCCCTGCTCCACGGCAGCGAGCACACCGCGGCCCAGCTCCGGGACGGACTCCCGCGCCATCCTTGTCAGACGGGCCAGTGCTCGCAGCCCGGTACCCGCCCGCGCCAGCCGTTGCCCTTCGGCGGAGGCCAGCTCGGCACGCGGGTCCACGGGGAGCGAACGGAAGTCCAGACCACGGCTGCGCACAGTCGTCTCGAACCCCGCGTGGGTGGCCAGGGCCACCTCATGGCCGGATTCCTGTAATCGCACACCCAGCCCCGTATAGGGCATGACGTCTCCGGCCGACCCCGCTGTCACCATCAAGACCCGCATGACGGAAAGCCTCTCTATTCGTGGGCCTGCTGCCAGGCGCCGGACGTGAAGGCATCCTCCCCGATCTCCTTGCGGATTGATGCGAGTTCGCGCGCGGCGAGGGAGTGGGCCAGGTCGGCCGTTACTTGGACGTCCTCGCGGAGACGGTGCGGCCGGGCGGGACGGGCTTGATGCCGACTCGTTCCTGGATCCAACCGTCGTCGGCCGCGCGGGAGATGCCGACGTGGAAGGCATTGGCCATCTTGCGGTAACCGCTGTCGTTGGGGTGCAGGTCGTCACGGAGGCCGCGGGTGGTGACCTTACTCATGTCGACGAATCCGATGCGGAGGCCCCTGTTCCGGCGCTCTTCGACCAGTCGTGGAATAGCAGCGTTGTATTTTTCGATCCGCTTCTGGGTACCTGCGTCCGTGGAGGGAACCAAGGAGGCGACCAGTACGGTCATGTCGGGGGCAGTCGCCGTTATCTTGTCGATCAGCTCGCCGAGACGGTCGGGGGCGTGGTCCGCCCGGTAGTCGTCGTGCATGTCGTTGGTGCCTATGTGCACCAGCACCACATTGGGCTTTGCCGCTATGAGCCACTTGTCGATACCGCTGATCAGGCCGCCGATCTTCCAGCCGTAGTGGCCTTCGTTGGCGGGATCGGGCAGCTCGCCGCTCCGCTGTGAACCGACGAAGTGCAGACTGCCGGTGTGCGGGGTCAGCTGGTCCCACAGTTCGGCACGGTAGCTGGACCCGGTTGAGCTGCCGGTGCCGTAGGTGATTGAGTCGCCGAGGGGCATGACCGTGAGCCGTGGCGCTTTCCAGTCGGACGTGTTGGGACCGGGCGCGCCGACGGACGGCGTAGCGGCGGTCAGCAGACTGGCCGCCAGGACTGCGGTCAGTGCGCGTGCTGCCCACGACCACGCTGCGACTCTGCCACGTATACGAGATTTCGGGATCAAGGAAGTCGTTCTCCGTTGGACGTGCCCAAGGGCAGCCAGGGGCGAGCCCTGTGACGTCATTCCGTCACAGGGCTCGGCCATCGTTCACAAGCTGAAGTTGTCGTTCTCCCAGGTGCTCGTCAGTCCAGCAATTCGTACCCCGGCAGGGTGAGGAACTCCGCGTAATCCTCGTCGAGCGCGACCTTCAGCAGCAAGTCGTGGGCCTGCTGCCAGGCGCCGGATGCGAAGGCGTCCTCCCCGATCTCCTCGCGGATTGAGGCGAGTTCGTTCGCGGCGAGGGAGCGGACGAGGGCGGAGGTGGTTTTTTCGCCGGTGTCGAGGACGACTCCGGCGTGGACCCATTGCCAGATCTGGGAGCGGGAGATCTCCGCTGTGGCGGCGTCCTCCATGAGGTTGAAGATGGCTACGGCGCCCAGGCCCCGGAGCCAGGCCTCGATGTAGCGGAGGCCTACCTGGATGGCGTTGAGGAGGCCGGCGTGGGTCGGTTTGGCGTCGAGGGAGTCGGTGGCGAGGAGGTCTTGGGGTGTGACGGCGACGTCTTCGCGGAGGCGGTGTTTCTGGTGCGGGTTGTTGCCCAGGACGACGTCGAAGGAGGCGCGGGCGACGGGGACGAGGTCGGGGTGGGCGACCCAGGAGCCGTCGAAGCCGTCGTGGGCCTCGCGGTCCTTGTCGGCGCGGACCTTGTCGAGGGCGAGGGCGTTGGCCTCGGGGTCCTTGCGGGAGGGGATGAAGGCGGCCATGCCGCCGATGGCGTGGGCGCCGCGCTTGTGGCAGGTGCGGACGAGGAGTTCGGTGTAGGCGCGCATGAACGGGGCGGTCATCGTGACCGAGTTGCGGTCGGGGAGGATGAAACGCTCGCCCGAGGAACGGAAGTTCTTGATGAGGGAGAAGAGGTAGTCCCAGCGGCCTGCGTTGAGGCCGGATGCGTGGTCGCGGAGTTCGTAGAGGATTTCGTCCATCTCGAAGGCGGCGGTGATGGTCTCGATGAGGACCGTGGCGCGGACGGTGCCCTGCGGGAGGCCGAGGTGGTCCTGGGCGAAGACGAACACGTCGTTCCAGAGCCGGGCTTCGAGGTGCGACTCGGTCTTGGGGAGGTAGAAGAACGGGCCCTTGCCCTGCTCGGCGAGGGGGCGGGCGTTGTGGAAGAAGTACAGGCCGAAGTCGACGAGCGCGCCGGGGACGGGACGGCCGTCGACGGTGAGGTGGCGCTCGTCCAGGTGCCAGCCGCGCGGGCGGACGACTACGGTGGCGAGATCTTCGGCCGGGCGCAGGGCGTACGACTTGCCCTCGGGGGTGGTGAAGTCGATGCGGCGTTCGCGGGCGTCGAGGAGATTGAGCTGGCCGTTGACTACGTTTTCCCAGGTGGGGGAGGAGGCGTCCTCGAAGTCGGCCAGCCAGACGCGGGCGCCGGAATTGAGCGCGTTGACCGTCATCTTGCGGTCGGTGGGGCCGGTGATCTCGACGCGCCGGTCCTCGAGCGCGGCGGGGGCGGGGGCGACGCGCCAGGTGGGGTCGGCGCGGATATGGGCGGTCTCGGGGAGGAAGTCCAGCGTGCCGGTGCGGGCGATCTCGGCACGTCGTGCGGCACGGCGGGCCAGCAGTTCGTCGCGGCGCGGGGTGAAGTGGCGGTGCAGGGCGGCGAGGAAGTCGAGGGCGGGGGCGGTGAGGAGCTCCTCTTGGCGCTCGACGTGCATGGGCTTCACCTGATTTCTTCCAGGATGCCCGGGATTTCAGTCCCGGGAGGAATGGGTCCTTGGCGCGGAGCCGCGAAGGGGCGGAGTTCTCTTCGGGTATGCCGGTACCTCGACTTGATTCCTCAAGTCCGGTCCTACTAGCGTGTGTTGCGTGAAGATTGTTGCGCAGGTGAAGCTGATGCCTGTGTCCGCGCATGACGTGGACGTGTTGGCGGCGACCCTGCGTGCCTGCAACCGGGCTGCGAACGTGGCCTCCGAGGTGGCGTTCGAGAAGGACCTCAAACGCCGGAACGTGCTGCAGGATGCCGTCTACCACCGTCTCAAGGCCGACTTCGACCTCGGCGCGCAGGCGGCGGTCCGCACGGTCAAGAAGGTGTGCGACGCCTACGCGACGCTGAAGGCGAACATCAAGGCCGGGAACCTCGGCCCCGAGGGTTCGAAGCGGCGCATCCGGGCGGAGTCGAAGCCGATCGTGTTCCGAGAAGGTGCAGCGCAGCCGTACGACGACCGGATCCTGACCTGGAACCTCGACCGGTGCACGGTGTCGGTCTGGACGGTGGCCGGTCGGCTCAAGCATGTCCCGTTCGTCTGCTCGCCCGAAGCCCTGGAACTGCTGCGTTCGCGCAAGGGGGAGTCGGACCTGGTGATGCGTGACGGGATGTTCTTCCTGATCGCCACCATCGACCTGCCCGAGCCGCAGTTGTCCGAGCCTGAGGGGTTCCTCGGGGTGGATCTCGGGGTCGTCAACATCGCCACCACATCCGACGGTGAGATTCTCGCCGGGCGCCGCCTGAACCGGTACCGGCGGCGCCACCGTGAGCTTCGGCGGAAGTTGCAGAAGAAGCGCACCAAGTCC